>BTQB01000321.1:0-3445 GCA_036985655.1 Anaerolineae bacterium
ATATAAGTGTCAAAGCCCACCCCCTCAATTATTGTGTCCATTAGATCGGCGACCGTAACAGTATCTCTTATAGCCATCCAGGTTTGAAGATTCCTTCCGATTTTCTCCAATGCCCGGAAGGCCCGGTTATTAAATGGATGCTGTTTATCGGGATCTGAAATAAGCTGTAATAGCGCTTCGCTTGGCTGATTGTTCTGCCGTTTGGCCCAGTTTTGAAGCGTCTGCATTGTCTTAGGACCAATGCCGCGGGGCGGCGTATTGATGATCCGATTAAAACTGATCGAATCCGCCGGGTTATGGACCACCCGAAGGAAGGCAATAATGTCCTTGATTTCGCGGCGAGCGTAGAAGCGGGTAGCGTTGACCAACCTGTAATTTATTTGCGCCCGGATAAAGGCCTCTTCCAATACCCTGGATTGGGCGTTTGTCCGGTACATTACAGCACAGTCACGACGGGCGATCCCATTCAGCCTAAGCTGCTCGATCTGCTCGACCACCATCTCAGCTTCTTCGACCTCGTTATAAGCCTCGCGGACAGAGATCAATGATCCACCCTGGCGGTCGGTGAACAATGCCTTATCTACGCGATCCGGATTATGTCGGATGATAGCTTTGGCGGCATCCAGAATAATCTGGGTAGATCGATAATTCTGTTCCAATAGGATCAGCTTGGCACCGCTGTACTGCTGGCGGAAATGGTTGATATTTCTAAAATTGGCTCCACGCCACTTGTATATCGACTGATCCGCATCACCAACGACGAATAAGTTCCTGTGTCCTCCTGCCAATCTCCCTAAAAGCTCATATTGGGCCGTATTTGTATCTTGAAATTCATCGACCAGGACATGTTGGTATCTACCTCGATACCGCTTAAGGATTTCTGGCTGTTGGTCGAAGAGGAGCACGGTGTTCATAAGTAAGTCGTCGAAATCCATAGCGTTATTGGCGATTAGGATCTGTTGATAACGTTCATAGACGCGGCGGGTTACCTCGGAAATATAGTTTGATGTGGCATACTCTTCCGCTTTAATGAGCTCGTTTTTTGCCGCGCTGATGCGGTTGAGCAACTTGGGAGGGGTGAACATTTTGTCATCAAGATTCAGATCTTTTATCGCCCCTTTGACAACCTGGCGCTGATCGTCGGAATCAAAGATAACAAAATCGCGGCCGTATTTTGTAAGGGCATCGCTCTCCCGTCTTAATATTCGAACGCAGGATGCATGAAATGTGCCCATCGTTAAGCTGCCTGGACTGCCATCCAGCAGCTCGCTAGCCCGGGCCTTCATCTCTCGGGCAGCTTTATTGGTGAAGGTGACAGCCATAATATTCCAGGGTGGAACATTGAGCTGGCGTATTAAATAGGCAATGCGATGGGTCAGAACCCTGGTCTTCCCGCTGCCAGGGCCGGCCAAGACCAGAACTGGACCCGGACCCGCAGTGACGGCCTCTTTTTGAGCTGAATTCAATCCTGTGAGAATATCCATATGTGGATCACAAATGCTTCGTCACCTTCACGACTCTAGTTCAAGGGTGGCCCGTAATGTTCCTGCCCGCGGGTGCATCGCTTTTATTGCCACCTCTCCCCCTTCAGGCGCTTTTATCACCCACTCAATTTTAGCTCGATTCTTGGTAGGATCGCCAGTCCAAATTGTATAGGCTCGTCGATCATCCCGGCCGCTTAATTGTCCAACCATCGTCTTGAGTTTGCCCGATATTAATGCGGCTCCCTCGGGCAACTGGATATCAACTTCCACCTCGCGAACGGCTTTCATTTCCAGCGCTTTTTGGGTGACATTTGTTGGCAGCCAACCGCTGTTTTCAACGACCAGGCGAACATAGAATGTGTCACCATGAGCTTCAGTCGAAAGAGAGTGGATCTCCAATCGAGGTGATATCAAGCAGTTGAAGATGGCGAAATCCGCCAGCGGGGAAATCTCCGCTTCTAATAGCTTTGGGGGTGGGTTTCGCCAGGTAATTATCGAATTCCAACCGCCCAGCTCTACCTCTCCAAGCTGAGGATGATCGAAGGAGTACCAATCGATATACCCCGACTCGGGCAAATTCTCGCTGGCCCAATTGAACATCTTTAAATCATCATCTGGCGGATGGTCCCGGAACCATTCAACGTGATGTTTGATCTCGATGCCGGCCTGCTTCTGCATCGACCAGATCTCGGTTGTCCAGGCGTAGAGACCAAGATGTTCATAAAGCCAATCATCAAATGTGCCCTTGATGAAATCCTTGGGATCATATTTAAAATCATGATAGACCGATAGGGCTGGATAGCCGGTCAGTTCCTCTCCTTTTTGGCCAATTACTTTGTATGTTCGAAGATCCTGGTTCGGCATATCTTCATCTGGGCCAACCGACAACGGCCGAAGATTAACAGCGCTAAAAGTATGAAAGGTAATCGCTCCGGTAATGTTGGGATGATCCGTAATAAATTGGACAGTTGCCCTGATCTCAGGTTCGCTGGTGGGGTAGGGTCCCGCGCCCTGTTCGTTCGGCAGCCAATTCACTGGAAAGTTGCGATTCAGATCTAAGCCTTCCAAACCGGGAGCTATTTCGATAGTTACGCCATCATAGTTATGTATAGCGCCTTCGGTAAACAATCGATAGTAAGGCTTGCCTGGAAGATCATCTGGTTCGCGGCGAATCAACAGGCGCGGCTCATCAGGATGGGGCTTCCAGGGGCCATGGGGATCTTTCAAGCGCATTTGTAAAATGCGCCCATCACCATCGAGATCTTCCTGATGTAAACCGTCCAGTTTGTCTTCCCTTGGATAGGGCCTGGTGCTGCTGCGAATGTATTTGGGTACATCAGCCAGGGCCCATTCTGCTCCATCCGGATTTATCCGGGGCACGATATAAAATGCCCTCGTATCGAGCAGATAATGTATTTTTTCGTCCTCTTCATATTCCCTTAGCAGTTTGTTAATGAGAAATAATGCAGCCGATGAGGGGGCAAGTTCTGTCGCATGAATGTTCGCATCCACCCAATAAGCGGGTTTTTCCTCAGCTGGACCACTTTCTTGATTTGTAATGGTCACAACCCATATCGTCCGGCCCTCAAAGCTGCTCCCTAAACTGCTTAGCTGGCATAAATGTGGATATTCCTCCACCCAACCATTAAGAAAATCGGTAATATCATCATAACGGTAATAAGTATTAAATTCTATTTTTCCCATGATTGTCGCTCCACTGGTGTTCTTATCGGGATGCCGATTATAGTATCTTTGGTAGCTTTGTGATAATCGAGAAATAGGGTTTGCTCTGGCCCGTTGACAACACCCATGGGCTCTGCTAGAATCCGGCGCGCTTAATGGCCCATTCGTCTAGCGGCCTAGGACGCGGCCCTCTCAAGGCCGAAACACGGGTTCGAGTCCCGTATGGGCCATTAGATAGTTGGAGGCTTCGCTTAATGGATGGCGAGGTCTTTTTTTAT
>BTQB01000322.1:0-3438 GCA_036985655.1 Anaerolineae bacterium
CATATTCACCATATTGCCGCCCGATGCGGCGGGCTTCATCTGTAAAGGTGCCGTTAGTCTCTTCGGCCGCTATGTATTGCAGTAAGAGCCCCATAAGTTCATGGCCCATCTGTTTATACTGGGAACGTAATTGGTGGGTATCAACAGCCTGGAGCCAGCGTTTTTCCTCCTGAAGAGCGACTTGACTGCGGGTCTCGAACAAGGCTGTGTCAACCCATGAATCAGCTTCATCATCGGGCGTTCTGTTTTTTCGCTGATCTAGAAAGGAAAGGATGTCATTGAGGGCAAATCGCCGGTGACCGCCCGCGGTCCGGTAACTTGGAAATTGACCGTTATCGCTCCATCGCCGGAGGGTCATAGCATGAACGCCCAGCATTTCGGCCGCTTTCCCTAAGGATAACCATTCACTTTGGTTTACTGTTTTAAGATCAGAATTTATCATCGAATTCCTTCATACAGTAGTCTACCTGACTCTATTACTCTGAACAAAATCCGGTACTTTACCAGGCCGAATTGGAGAGGTAAACTTGGGAATCTTACTAACTAATTTTCATCAAGGGCTTGAAAAAATAGAGAAGCTACCTGTGGGGAGTATTTTCATCGGCTTTGGTTGGTTGATTACACCATTGGAAGTATTCAATCGATAGAGGTTGGGTATCAGTATACAGTAAAAATGAGAGGAACATGGAGATAAAAGTAATACCTTTAAAAGAGTCGGAAAAGCACGCTCTTCCATCCGGCGACCTTGGATTTGGGACGGCCGTTTCGAACCGGTTGTTTAGCCAATCCTATTCACCGGAAAAGGGCTGGCATAATGCCGCTATCGGTCCTTATAGATCCCTGAAATTGGAACCTGTTTCAGCCGTTCTCCATTATGCGCAAGAGATATTTGAGGGAACCAAGGCTTATAGACGGCCCGATGGTGATATCAATCTATTCCGACCCTGGGAAAATATGAAGCGATTTAATAATTCTGCCCAGCGCATGGCCATGCCCGGGGTCGACGAGGAAGATCACCTATCGGCCATTATCCAGCTCATCACCTTGGACCATGAGTTTGTACCGAACAGCCCTGGATCGGCTCTGTACATACGGCCGGTTATGATCGGCGTTGACAAGGCCTTGGGCGTCCATGCCAGTAAGAATTACGAGCATTTCATTATCCTCTCGCCAGTCGGTTCTTATTTCAAAGAGGGATTCAGTCCCGTTCCGGTTTACATTTCTCACAAGTACCGCCGGGCAGTCAAAGGGGGTACGGGCGAGGCAAAGACTGGCGGCAACTATGCTGCGAGTTTGCTGGCTGGTGAAGAAGCGTCCAGGAAGGGTTATTCCCAGGTGCTTTGGCTAGACGCCATAGAGGGGCGCTATGTTGAAGAAGTAGGAGCGATGAATATCTGCTTTGTTTACGAAGGTAAACGCGTAGTGACCCCGCCGCTAACTGGCAGCATTCTACCTGGCATCACCAGGGATTCGATCTTAATGCTGGCCAAGGATCTGGGTTACGAGGTCAGCGAAGAACCGGTTGAGGTTAATGAAATGCTTCAAGGGATCGAGTCAGGAAAGATAACTGAGGTATTCGGCTGCGGTACAGCGGCCGTAATCGCGCCCGTTGGCAAATTTGGATATAAGGACAAGGCTACAATTATCAACAATAATGAAGCTGGTCCCATTGCCCTTCACCTATATGAAGAATTAACCAATATTCAATACGGCCGGATTCCCGATCGATTTAATTGGACCCATACAATTAAGGTAACTTAAGTGAAGTGGGCGAATTACACCTTTTGACAGTGTGTCGACCAAAATTGATAGTTTTTGGTTGTGAATTTGGGTAGACTTGGGAGCCGGGCAGAGAAAAGGGCCAATCTGATTTGGCCTAATTGAAATAATTTAAACAATACTATTATGAATGCCGGATTTCAAATAGAAGTCCGGTTTTTTTTGGAGATGAATATGGACGAAGTAGCGGTCCTGGGAATCGGCCAGACAGCAGTACGAGAATTTTGGCATCTTTCTTTGCGGGATTTAGCCGTGGATGCTGGTCGCGCAGCTATGGAGGATGGTGGAATCGACAAGGTGGATGCCCTATTTCTTGGGAATATGACCAGCGGAACTATTAACCAACAGCGTCACTTGGGCGCTCTTGTTGCAGATTTCCTTGGCCAGAAAGGCGTCGAGGCTGTGAAATTAGAAGCAGCTTGTGGATCAGCTGGTTCCGCTATGCGCCAGGGCATCATGGCCGTAGCTTCAGGTGAAATAGAAACCGCCCTGGTAATAGGTGTGGAGAAGATGACCGATACTTCAGGCAAGGCGATCACAAAAGCCCTCACTGGGGCCGCTGATGCTGACTACGAGGCTATCCACGGCGTTAGTTTTGTTGGCTT
The DNA here is from genome assembly GCA_036985655.1 of Anaerolineae bacterium. Classification (GTDB taxonomy): domain Bacteria; phylum Chloroflexota; class Anaerolineae; order Promineifilales; family Promineifilaceae; genus UBA11865. The sequence continues at coordinate 2,385 of BTQB01000322.1, forward strand.
GAACGCCCTGGTTATGCGTCGCTATATGCACGAATATGGGTACCAACATCGAGATTTTGCCCCCTTTGCTTTGAACGCCCACGCCAACGGCGCCAAAAATCCCAAGGCCCTTTTCAGGCGAAGTATTTCGCAAAAGGAATTTGAAGACGGCCGGGTTATCGCTGACCCAGTTACCTTATATGATGCATCGCCAATTGGCGACGGGGCGGCCGCTCTTTTGCTGGTTCCAGCGAGGAAAGCGCCAAGAGGAATCCGGGTAGTTGGCTCCGCTGTGGCGGTGGATACGTTGGGAATCCATGATAGGGAAAATCCGATCTGGTTAGCTGGCGCTGAGACATCGGCTAAGCGGGCTTACTCTCAGGGAGGGTTCCTTCCCAAGGATATCGATCTATTTGAACTGCATGACGCCTTCAGCATAATGGCTGCTCTTTCCTTGGAAGCCTGTGGTTTTGCCGAGCCCGGTCAGGGAGTTCGTTTTGCTCAAAACGGGGAGATATTACCGAATGGATCCATTCCAATCGCGACAATGGGCGGATTGAAAGCCAGGGGACATCCGGTTGGTGCCACTGGCCTTTACCAGCTTACGGAAGCTTGTTTACAACTGCGGGAGGACGCTGGCAGGGCTCAAATCGATGGCGCTCGTACCGCTATGACCCAAAATATTGGTGGAAGCGGCGCCACCGTAGTTACCCATATACTTCAAAAGTAACAGCCCGGACCCTCTGAGCCTGAGTCCCAATGTGCATTATCAGAATCGATCAATAAATTTGATCTTGAGTCAAGTGCGTACGGGCAGGCTTTTTGCAGATCTGGGCTGCTAAGAAACAAGACATGTTTCTTTACACACAGAACGCGGCTTCGCGGTGTGGGTTCTCTCGGACAAGATTTGTCATTTCGAACGAAGAGAGAAATCCATACTATCTCACACGTCCATATGGATTCCTCCCCCTATTTACCAAACAGAGGTTAATCTTACTCTAGACCCGGGTTCGGAATGACAGTAACGGATTTGTCATTTCGAACGAAGAGAGAAATCCATACTATCTCACACGTC
>BTQB01000323.1:0-3437 GCA_036985655.1 Anaerolineae bacterium
TATTTTGAGCTGGTAAAGGGTGAAAGTGGCTGAGAAAAGTAGGTTAAAGTACGTCTTGGAGCTTTCTAACGGAAGAGCCAATTCAAGACCAAGACATAAAAAAGGGGCTCTTGTCCGGGGCGACATCTCGTTTAACCTCGAAACAATGGCAAACCTCATGATCAGCGCCTATGAAGGGACCGTTGATTATGACGATGAATCCCTTCAAGATGCCCTTGCTGAGGTTCAATCCTACCTTGAAGTTGGCGAGGTTCAACCCTTATTGGCATGTTCCTGGCTGTTCTTTTTAAGTGGAACGCTGGCTTCGGCCTGTCTTGTAAGCCAACGGGCTGGTGGACAAAACCCACTTATCGCTAATATCATGACAGGAGGTGTATGGAAAAACCAAGGATTGGCAAAGATCGTATTGGCCGCATCCCTTGATTCTCTGGGAAACGCTGGCTTTTCACAGGTGGTAGCGTTCATTGCGGAAGGCAACGGCCATTCAGAAAGGTTGTTTAGGGGATTTGGTTTTAAAGCTGAGAACGCGCCACAATTCGAAATAGTGGAGCCAATTCAGCAGGCAGGCCATATTTAATCACCTGGTCCATTCGAACAAAAGATAAGCTATAATTATGAAGCACTTGACGAGTTTTGCCGGCTGCCGTCCAAATGCATTTCCAATTTTAGATATTAAATAGGAGTAAGAAATTTATATGGCCGCATTAAAAAGCGAATTTCGCCTTGCGGATGAATATCAATATGACCGGAGAGGACCGTACAAGTGGATCCTGACGCACCTGTTCCGATATCCGTGGCTGCCAATCGTCACCCTAGCGGTGATTGTGATTAATAATCTATCGTACAGCCTGATTCCACTATTTACGGGCCGGGCCTTTGACCTAATATCTACACCGGGCTGGGCAACGACCGCTCTACTGGGAATCGCCCTTTTAGTATTTGGCGCGGCCACTGTTCAGGGATTGAGCGGTCTTATTCGAAATTACAGTACTGAAATCATCGCCCAACGCGTTGAACGAGACAGCAGGCAAGAATTTTACGTCAGCTTATTGGGAAAAAGCCAAACATTCCACAACCGGCAGCGAATTGGGGATATTATGGCCAGGGCAACTAATGATGTCCGGGCTTTAAATATCATGTTTAGCCCTGGGATCATGTTCATCGTGGACGCGTTTATAGGCCTCGTTGTGCCGCTTATTCTGATCGCCCAGCTGGATCCCCGGCTACTGCTGGTCCCGTTCTTGTTTGTAATATTCTTTGGAATCACTCTTAACGACTATGTTCGCAGACTTAACCCGGTGAGCATCGCCCAAAGAGATCAATTTGGAATAATGAACGCAGGGTTGGCTGAAACTATTTCCGGAATCGAGGTTGTCAAGGGAAATGCCCAGGAAAAACAGGCTCAGGAAAATTTCAACAAAGATGCCCGCGCTTTTCGAAACTATTTCGTAAAAGCGGGTGAGATCCAGGCCCAATATTTACCTCTGCTGGTTCTCAGTGTGACCATAGCGGCAGGTTTCTTACATGCACTTCTGCTTTGGCAAGCGGGTGAAATATCACTTGGTGGGGTTGTCGCCTATATGGGTCTGCTAAACGCCCTTAGATTTCCTACTTTTATTTCAATCTTCACTTTCAATATTGTTCAGTTGGGTGTAGCCAGCGCACGACGAATACTGGAGATGATCAATGCTGAGAGTGATCTTGATGAGAATGAGGCCGGCCAGATAGAAAAGGGTCAGGGGGCAGTCCGTTTTGATGGGGTTAGCTTTGGCTATAACGGTTCGGCCGTTCTGCAAGATATTAGTTTCGAGATCGAACCGGGCACTACGGTAGCAATAGTAGGCCAGACGGGATCAGGAAAGACAACCATGACCCGGCTGATTAACCGGATATTCGACGTCGATCAGGGATCTGTGCTTGTTGACGGCATCGATGTTCGCAATTGGAACCTGGAATCATTGAGGTCGCAAATATCTACAATTGAGCAAGATATCTTTTTATTCTCAAGATCGATTGCTGAGAATATCGCTTTTGGCTGCCCTGACGCCACCCAGAAAGAGATAGAGGAAGCAGCCAGGCAGGCACAAGCCCATGAATTTATCACCCGCTTTAAAGATGGTTATGAAACAGAGGTTGGCGAGCGCGGGGTGACCCTATCAGGCGGCCAAAGACAGAGGATCGCCATCGCCAGGGCCTTTTTGACTAATCCAAAGATCTTAATCTTAGATGACAGCACCAGCGCCATTGATAGTGCAACTGAGGATAAGATTCAACAGGCCATTTTCCGGATAAGCCACCAACAAACAACTTTCTTGATAACTCACCGGCTGAGCCAAATTCGCTGGGCCGATAACATCCTGGTCTTAAAAAAGGGCCAGCTTGTTGATCAAGGAAGGCATGAGGAATTGTTATCACGCAGCCAGGATTACCAGAGGATTTTCGCCCGGTATGAATAGTGGACAGTTGTCAGTGGTCGGTGATCGGTAGTCGGTAGTCGGTAATCGGTAAATCATAGGTGGAATAGGATAAAGAATGGGATTTATTCTGGATGGGCTGGATTCGGAAGATTACGATCGACAATATTCCGATAAACAGCTGCTAAAAAGGATAATTGAATATTTCCGGCCATTCACAAAACAAATGATTTTGGTGGCTTTGATGATCACCTTGAATGCGGTGGCAGGGACAGGCGGCCCCATATTAATAGCCAAAGCCATTGATGTCGTTGTAGAGAATCCAACCACCGTTGTAATGATCTTATTAACATTGGGCGTTCTCATTCTTGGGGTTGCTGCCTGGGGCTTTAATTATGTGCGACAGTGGTTTTCGGCGCGGGTGACGGGGGATGTCGTGCTACAGCTTAGAGCAAACGCCTTTAAGGCAACCATAGAGCATGACCTTTCATTCTTCGATGAACATCCATCTGGCAAGATAGTAAGCCGGGTCACCTCAGATACACAAGATTTCTCAGAGACCGTCTCGCTGGTGATGAACTTGATGAGCCAGGTACTCCTGGTATTAATCTTGACGGTCTATCTTTTCTCCGTGAGCGTTACTCTTACACTCATTATGGTGGCGTTCACTCCAGTAGCCGTGGGCATCGCTCTTAGTTTCAGGCGGATAGCCCGGCGGGTTACGAGACAAGCCAGAAGGGTTACAGCACTTATCAACGCCCAAATTCAGGAGTCGATAAGCGGTATTGTCGTAGCCAAGAGTTTCCGACAAGAACCGGCCGTCTATGAAACATTTGATGCCAATAACCGGCAAGGATACCGGGTAGGCGTCCGGCGAGGGCTAACCCTGGTGAGTATATTTCCTGTAATGGTCACGGCCTCAGGTTTGGGCATGGCCGCGATTCTTTTCTTTGGAGGTTTGGCGACCCGGGGACCGGAGGGCATATCAACGGGTGATTGGTATCTCTTTATACTGGCGGTTGG
>BTQB01000324.1:0-3421 GCA_036985655.1 Anaerolineae bacterium
TATGACCTGATAAACCGCGGTATGCAGATGGCGTCGAAGCGGATGTTCCTAAAAATACAACCTCAAACATAATCTTTAGGCATTATTTGAGAAGCCGATGCCCTCAACAGTGATCTGGCCTGGTTCTCCGACCACACCCTTTACCTCAATATCAATATTGAGCCACTGGCGAAGTAGATCGGCGTTAGTTACTGTATGGGTCGAAACAAGACTGGTTGAAAAGGTCGATGAGCCGTTCGCCAGGGCCATTGGCACAAGAATCTGATCTGCCAGAAACTTGTCGACAGCTGCCCCATTCTCCATGAAAGACAGTAAATCAGCAACAGCCGAATTAGCCACTTCCTCCGCTGGCAAGCCTGGCCTTCCAAGGGAACTAAATCCGGCTTGAGGAATCCAAAGCACCATCCCTGCTCCTGGGCCATTACCCCGTTCGCGTATGGGTTTTATATTCCCATCCAATCCTTGTTCTCTAACCAATTTGCCCGCTCGCTCAGTCATCCGCTGGGGAATATGACTCGGAAGGTTGGTAACAGCGGCAACGCCGGTAACGAGATCAACGTTCTCAGGCTCCAGCCTGACAGCCTTCAATGATCCGGATGGATTAATCGATAGTTCGACTTGCCCTCCCCCCCTACTCATCCAGCCCCATTGCATGAGCTTGCTAGTGAAGTCAGCACCCATATTTTTAAACACGGGTCCAGCCACATGCTTAAAATAGTGGTATGGTGGGCTGAAGGGGACAAAGGTGCCTCCAACAAGGGTAATAAATGAAGCCTCTTGAGCAAATATGAGGGGCCATAATAGTGTTTGGATAATTAACGTAACCGCACCAGCGGATCTGCCCGATGCTGATGCCTTAGATACATCAAATCTGTAACTCCCCCCTCTTAGCCTGGCGCCTGGATGAAATTCTAGAGCGACTGAATTCAAGTGTGCGCCGGTTGTTTTAGCCTGGCAAAGTGCGGCTGCCGCTCGAACCGCTGTTAAATGTTGGGGCCGCAATCCCGGTTTGGGCCGGCCTGCTCTAATATTATCCATTCGAAAGGGGCGGCCGGTGAGAACTGATAGAGTCAGGCTGGTTCGGAGAAGTTGCCCTCCCCCTTCCCCATGAGTGCCGTCGATATGCAACATCTTTTCTATCTAGCCGATATAAATCTGAACCCTGTCGCCGTTTCCGTCATCTACATCAATAGCGATAGGTTCCCGATCTGGGCTTCTTTGCATCATATCTACCAGGGAGGCGGCCATTTGGAGATGCATAAACTGCTCGGTTGGAACAAAGGGACGTGCCACCCGAACAGCCCACTTTACAAGGCTTAGAGGGAGAGGAAACGCTACTCTAATTTTAACGCCGTTTCGCTCTTCGACATTTAAGTACAGCCAGGTTGATCTCTGGGCCAATACCAGAACAGCGGCCGAAAATAATGCGCCAAGAAAAATGGCCCACAAACAAATAAAACCTAAATAGGCTGGGTTCACCGATTGATAAAGCAGAAACAAACCCAGCCCACTCAGCAGAATCGAGCCAATTGCAATCAAAAATGGGATCAACCAGAATCGACGATATCTGCTCAGCTCCGGAGGTGGTTGTGTTGAAAGAGGAGTAATAATCTCCCCCTCGAGTGTTTCTCCAGGCGGCGCATTAGCATCGATAATGATTGGATCTGTCCCCTGAGATTTTAACGCTTCCAACAGATTGCCTGCCTCTTCAGCGGATATGATTCCGTCAGATAACATCTGTAAGATTTGTTGCTCAGCTTGTCCCACAATCTTCTCCCTAGAGGTCCATTATGGCACGGGTAAGTTCGTTGCGCTCTGTTATGGCCTTTTTAGAGGAAAAATCTAGCTCTGCAGCCCACGTGATGATCAAATTAAGCGATTAATATTATCAAGAAAGACAGTTAAATAGCTGTAGCTACAGCAGTGAAAAGGAGCACAGCGGCCGCACAAATTAGATTTAGCCGGACCAATCTGATTTCTTGATCAGCCAGCCTTTTCCTTTCAGCACCGGCCATCTGTGGCCGTTTCTTTTCCAGGAGCGCTATCCGGCTTAATGCTGGATAAATTCGCCATTGAATATACAGGGCAAGAACCATCATAGCTATAACAGCAATGTGTTTGATTAAGATAGCCTGGGCCCAAAGAGAATCGAACGCCAGGAAGCCTTCGTAGTTGGTATCGGCCGTCAATTGAAGAAAACCAGTTACCCAAAGTATCACAAGACTGGCATTGGCCCAGGGCGCAGACCTTCGCTGAAGCTGAACCCACTGATCAGCCTCCATGATCCGGTCACGAACGGCCGGTAAGGCAACAACCGTCATCATCATTAAACCGCCAAGCCAGGTAACCGTTGCTAAGAGATGAATCCAATAGGAGGTTGCCAGAACCCAAAGAGGGATCGTTATTTCCAGCTTCATGCTGGTTTAAGTATCGATCACTACCTAGCTAATAGCAAGGTTTCTTTTTATCAGAATTGGTGGCAATGAACTAAACTCAGGCTATTTATTTCCATGTTGGGAACGGATGGTTGGCGTCAAGATATTGGTTAACGCAGAGTATGCTGATTAACCTATCTGTACAGCAGGCGAAATAAAGACAGGATCTGCCTTGATGATTTTCCCCATGGGTATTATGATCTTACTTTCCAATCGGGTCATATTATCAGATACCTTTTCATAGGAGACCACACGCGCCGGGGCGCACCACGATAGATGAAAACGACGATATGCACAGAATCATGCCAATTTTAATCCGTGTAATCTGTGTTAATCCGTGTCCTATTTTCGAAGGAGTTCTCATTCGCCGCGGCGCACCTCCATGGATGAAAATGACGATATTCGCAGAATCATGCCAATTCTAATCTGTAAAATCAGTGTCAATCTGTGTCCCATTTTCGGAGGAGTTTTGTTTTATAAACTCGATGATCATGGACGGCTTTTAACCTCATGTTCCCTTATTAGGGCCTAGAGGTAATATTAATAAATGGCCTTTGCCCGATCCCGGTTGATTTATTTGGAGGTCAATAACAGGGGATTGATCAAACACTTATTCACGTTGAACAAAATATTATTGTCACTATTTACGAGGTAGTCAGAAGATGCAATTTGAGATCGATAACAGCCATAGATTACAAAGCCAACCATTAGATTTGCCTCAACGATTGTTATTGGGACCAGGGCCATCAAATCCTCACCCTCGCGTCCTATCTGCAATTGGGGCGGGCGTAGTTGGCCATTTGGACCCGGCTTTTATAGCTTTAATGGGAGAAATACAAGAACTCTTGCGTTATGTATTTCAAACCAACAACGAGCTGACGATTCCTGTTAGTGGAACAGGCAGCGCCGCCATGGAGGCCAGCATAGCCAACCTGGTAGAACCGGGAGATGTCGTTCTCATTGCTATTAACGGCTATTTTGGAGAA
>BTQB01000325.1:0-3403 GCA_036985655.1 Anaerolineae bacterium
TGTATAGGTAATGGTTCCTGTAATATCCTGCCTGGTCGACTGCGAAAGAGCAAGATCGGCCACAGGCAAAACATCCGTATTTATGGTCAAACTATTTGTTCCAAAGGTATCCGTCACCTTCGCTGTATTGCTTACAATGCCTTCTGAAGGGGCTGTAGCCTCAAAATTCAGTATGTAGCTCTCAGATGGATTTAACACGGGCACCGTACAGCTGAAGCCGTCACTTCTGATAATAAGAACCCCCTGGCAGGCCGGCCCGGTAAATGTTAAAGTCCCAGAGATAATACCGGAAACAAAGTTATCTTCGATCACAAAGTTGTAGGCCGTCGAAGGACCCTTATTTGTAACCGTTATAGTGTAGGGAATTGGCTCATCTACGTTGACTGAAGCGGGCGCACTCTTATTTACATCTAGATCGAAAGTGCGCCGGACACTCACAACGCGATCATCATTTGCGTGCTCTAATCTATCATTGCTGTATACATCAATAATATTTCTAAACCAACCGATATCTATATCGTTATCTATTGTCGGCGTAAGTACGTAGTTGAAGCTGACAGTTTCGCCTATACCAAGTGGATTAGGCAGCAAACATGTAAATTCCACGCCTGACCCGATTAAATTGCAGGGAGAGCTAACGGTGTAATTTCCACCCAAGTTAACTCCAACTCCTATAGACATCGTGTCACTAAAAAAGACTGAAGTAGCGATATCATTTCCTACATTAATCGTTTCGATTGTAAAAGTAATTGGCGTTCCGGTAAGAACGCTACCTGGACTCGTCTTGGTTATAATCAATTTTGGCGCCAGTATTTTTGTAACAGTAGTATCGATCTGATCGGGAATGTTTGAGTTTAAATCTAAATAGGTCCCCATATCCAGGTCAATCCGGTCTGAATCATAAACCTCGGCTGTATTTGTCCATGTTCCCGATTGAACTGCAGTGGCATAAATATTCAATTCAGTTTGTTCCCCACGTCCTAGCGTTCCCAGAACACAGCTGATAAATGGCAAACCACTTAGATCGCAGATTCCATTACCAATAGTGTGAGAAATCACACTAAGACCCGGAGGTATGGTGTCAACAATTTTTGCTCCGGTACCGGTATTTGGTCCTGCATTGCCAACCTTAATTTCATACCAAACTTCATCTCCAAGTGTGACTGTGCCACTGGGAAACCCGGTCTTCCGAAGTTCAAAATCAGCCCAAGGTTTTACTTGGGTTACGGTGAAACTCTCGTTATTTTTTAAATCAGGATCTAACGTCTTGGTTTGGTTAAAGACCTCCACGGTATTTGTAACATAAACGCTCTCTGGAGGAGTAGCCTCATTGAATACCAGAGGATCCAAGACCAAATCAACATTTACCGTTGCTAACTGTCCACTTACCAGGAAGGGAATGACACAGTCAATTTCCCATACATCCACGTCAACGGAACAAGTCGCCGAATCAATTGGATTGCCTCCACTTGTTATCGTCCAGCCGGTAACCGCAATTGTCTCCTGCGGCAGCATGTCAATCACTGTAACTTTAGGAACACCGGTCCCTCCAGTATTCAGCACATCGATCTGGTAGGTAATAGTTTCATCGACATAAACCTGCTCGGTCGGACCTCGTTTATTCACCACGATATCGGCCTGTGCTGGCAGAGGTGGGCTGGGAGGATTTTCACTAACGGTGCTTCCTCCTATTTCACCAGGTGTGATCTGGTCATAATTTTCAGTAACAATCTCCACCTGGCCAATAACGCGAACGTTATCTGCGATAACCCTTAAGAAGGGCGTTATAATTTCAACATTGTAATACACACGCACTCGAGTAGATTCACCTGGGGGCGCTACTCCTTCGGTGAAGGTTATCGGATCGGAGCCTTTAACAGCATATAATACCTGGGATCCAAAGGCTCTGGGGTCGGTGGGTCCAGCGGCCGGATCGATGCTCAAACCCGCGGCAGTCCTAAGAGCTTCGTCCTTTACTGAACAGACCTGCCACTCAGATGATGGTGTTCCAGGTGGGCATTCAGGTGTGTTGAATATTCCTGTGTCTGTGTATTGGCCGGTCAGGGCATAACGAGCTGCTGAACGTGCGGAGTTTTGGACGGTTACCCAGGCTTGAAATATGCGGCCGGCTTCGATAATAACAAACAAGAAAGTCAAAAGGAGTACGATTATCAAAGCAAACTCAACCAGCGCCTGTCCTTTTTCACGGCCGTGCATATTATTGCTTTTAATTACTACATCCTTTTTCAGGGCAGGATTGAGGAAGCCGGTACTCCGGCCCACTACCTACCACGATAGTAGTCCCCAGTATAGCACAATTGTCCCATTCGTTTAGAGTCCAAAGGCGCTCTAAATCTTACAACTCTTATCAAGAATTTAACTCCTAAACAGCTTAGTTTAGATTTGTCTGGACCGGGGTAGGTTACTTGATAAATTGGCTTGTGAGAATCGCAACCTCCAGGCAGATCACAATAGCTTAACCCGTACCTTAGTACTAAAAGGCTGCTAGTACAGAGCAGTTCAACTTCTTGTTGATACAGTTTGTTGAAACAGCTTGTTTACACAAGGGGAAATGTCTATACTGGTAGCTCCCCAAGATACCAGACTGCTGCATGTTCTTTTAATAATTTATTCTTGATATGAACTGATGGCTCCTAAGAAAATAGGACACGGATTGACACGGATTTCACGGATTAGAATTAGCATTATTCCGCGAATATCGTCATTTTCATCCATGGTGGTGCGCCCCTGCGCATGAGAACTTCTAAGAAAATAGGACACGGATTGACACAGATTTCACGGATTATAATGGGCATGATTCCGCGAATACTGTCATTTTCATCCGTCGTTGTTCGCCGCGGCGCATGCGAACTCTACTGAAAAACTAAGATATCATTGATGTCACAGATTTTTTCCAGATCACCTTTACGCCTTGCGCTTATTAGCTGTCATACCCGCCCCCACCTACGTGAGGATAAACTACGGTAGGTATCCAGGGATATGGATTCCTGTCTTCGCAGAGCCTGCCCTCACGAAGGTGGGGGAATGACTAATATCGAGAAATAATGAAAAACGGACATGACGAGTTTTACTTCGATTAAGTTGACTTTAATCATGGTATCTTGGGCGAGCTTTTTTCAGCAGACTCACAGATATGTGTTGACATAAATATTTGAATAAAAAATCGTGATACCATTAAACCCCCAAATAGACTGGTTGGAAGCCGCCCGGTTGGTCCTCATGTCCCGAAAACTCGATGAGTTGGAGGAAAAGGAGCTAACCCCAGCCGGACAGGTGGCTTACCAATTTTCAGCAATGGGCCACGAGCTTGGCCAGGTCCTTCTCAGCCAGCTGCTCAACCGGCCAATGGATGGGGCCAGCGTCTATTACCGGTCCAGGCCTT
>BTQB01000326.1:0-3399 GCA_036985655.1 Anaerolineae bacterium
CGATTTGATAGCTAAATCTTATGGAGATTACTTTATGTCAAATCAACAGCCCCAATCAATGCCAAAACCCAAACGGGTTACCATTGAGATACCCAAAGAGCTTAGCGCTGTTTATGCAAATGTTGCTTTCATAAGCCATACACCGGCCGAGCTGGTTATTGATTTTGCCCAAGTGCTGCCCAGGATGCCCAAAGGCACTGTGATGTCTCGCATTATCATGTCTCCAGTTCATGCAAAAATGCTGCATCGTGCCCTGGGTCAAAATATCGACAAGTACGAGCAGCAGTTCGGCGAGATTAGGACCCCAACACAATCCACCCTCGCCGACCAACTGTTTCGATTTCCCCAATCCGATAACCCCAACGAGGATGATAATCAAAAGGATTAAATATGGATAGAGATCGATTGGACTCTATTGCCGACGATATTCGGTCCGATTTTAACGCAATCAATGAAGCGCGAGATGGCGCATTTCATCGCTCTCGACAATTGATTGCGCTTTGTGCGCGGTCAATTCGGGCCATCCATCGAGAGGAATGGCCCCAGGTCGAGGAATTGCTTGATGAAGCGCGATCGGCTGCACAACAACTCAAAGCCGGTGTAGAAGCGTATCCAAATCTATATTACGCTGGATATACCCAAGACGCGCTTAAGGAATATGTTGAAGCAAGTCTGGTCTACAATTTGATTAGCAACAAGTCGATCCCAGGCCCATCAGAGCTCGGCGTCGAATCTAATACCTGGCTAAATGGAATGGCCGAAGCCTCGACTGAACTGCGGCGCAGCATCCTGGATATACTTCGTCAAGGTCACAGCCAGGAAGCTGAAAGACTTCTTTCAATCATGGATGACATATATCTTGTTCTGGTTACCTTTGATTTCAGCGATGCTATTACCGGAGGGCTGCGCCGCCGGACAGATACCGTCAGGGCCGTATTGGAGAGAACCAGGGGAGACGTTACCAACAGCCTGAGGCAGGCAGAATTACAGAAGGCTTTGGAAGCAATGGAGAATCGGCTGGCTGTTCAACCGTCCGAGAGAGATTAGAGAGGCAGCCTGGAAAATTGTTCAGGCATGCCAAAATTAGCCTAACCTTCTCTTACACGCAATTCCTCAACAGAATTAGGCTCTTGTTTCTTCTTGTCAATTCGCCCCCTGTTTAAAGGCAGTTGTTAAGAAACCGAGGACAGCACCAGCCAGTAAACCCGAGACGACCCATAATAAGATCCCATCGATAAACCATAACATTTCGGCCCTGGTGAACTCTGCCCAATGACCGTGCAGCCCTGTTTTTAGAGCCATGTAAAAAAGCGTAAAGGGCCCAAAAAGCAGACCGATGACCAGACCACAGCTGGCTAGAAGTACCATCCATCCTATTCCATTTATCGTTCGCCCACGGACCAGCTTTTTAGCAAGATATCCGGCTCCTACCAGGAGAGTGATCAGGGCCATTATTGATGACCAACGAGGATCACCTTCAAGGCTAATCCAGGCAAAACCGTAAACCGCCAACAAAATTAGGCCAACTTTCAAGGTGGGAATCTTTTCTAATACTTCCATGATTTGATTATACCAACGCGTTAATTGGAGGATTCAATCTTGGTATTCCACCTAGATTAGTTCGCAGAGTGAGAGGCGTTTTTTTCGATGAATTCGTATTTAGGGGCAAGGATGATTTATTTATTCTCGGAGGTTTGATTGTAACTTAGAGTATTGTGATTACTCTACTGTTAATAAGCCCCCCCAAAAGAAATGTTACCGGCATTACTGTCTGAGATTGGCTTGGTTGTATACATCAGTATAATGACGCGGGTTGGGGCGTGAACTAATGAATAACATGGAGACTAATAATGGCAGATAATCCGATCAAAGCTTTCCTTAATAGAATGCCCTATGGTTTCTACGCCATCACTTCCTGCAGCGACTCAGATGTTAACGCTATGGTCGCCAACTGGATAACCCAGGTTTCTTTTAAACCAAGACGCATAGCAATTGGGCTACAAAAGAGTTCATATTCGCATGGTATTATCGAAGATGGGCGCGTGTTCGCCTTGAACTTGTTTTTGAAGGCTGATAAGGATTACTTAATGCCTTTCACCAAGAGTCGATCTAAAAAACCCGATAAGATGACCATCGCTGCCTATACAGCTGCGCCAGAAACCGGGTGTCCAATCTTAGAAGGCGCGGCCGCTTACCTCGAGTGTAAAGTCGTTCAAATAATTGATATCGGCGGAGACCATGATGTCGTTATTGGCGAGCCAATAGGAGCAGGAATTATCAAGACTGGCCAGGTATCCGATTCATTATCCCTTGTTTACCTGGGCTGGAGTTATGCTGGCTGACTTTTTAACTAGGGTCCGTTAAATATTGTCATCTTGCCGGGCTGAGACTAATCAGGGTGTTGGGGTCACCAATACAGGTGGAAGTGGTGTCGTAACAAAGCCCTTAGGGAGTTCAGGAATTGCCGGAGTCACCAATGGTAATTCACTTTGGCTGAATTCAATCTCGCTGAATCCCAATTCACCGAGAAACTGGGCAATAAATGCTTGTGCGCCATCCCTGGCGCCCTCGATAATCCCGTTCTCAAGGGCCGCTTCGAGCATTCTCGATTCTGCTTCCTGGCGGATTTTCGTTTCCAGGTCAGCGTCTACACCAGCTAACAATCCCCGGTCTCTATCGGCCACATAGGATCGCTGATTATCCAGGGTGGCGATTAATATCTCGGCCTCCGGCAGCCGGACCGCGACTTTGGTTGGACTTAGAACCTGGAGATCCTGGGGTTCCATCTTGGCTAGATCCACACCAGCAATGACTTCTCCATAGGCAACGAACAAGAGCGATTCACCGAACGCTCCCCAGAGAACATCCTGGTTACGTTCGATCTGAAGGACATCTTGGAAGGAATATGACTGGGTCTCCAATCGGGCCAGGTCATTGATCTCTTCAACAATAACAACGGGATTTGGTAAGATCACCGGAGTGGCTTCAACAACCAGCTGTCGAACAAGTTCGCTAACTGGATTCATGACGTTGTCGGCAGCGCTCCTGACCCCGCGCAATGTTGTAACCGCAAAATAGGCCCCGATGACGATCGATGCAGTAGCTACAATTAAGAATAGGATAAGTAAAAAATAAGTCGTGTTTCTTAGAATGCGGCCGCCAGATTTACCAGGCTTATTGTTTGGATCCGGTTCGTTGGTGGGTTCACCATTCTTCTCATCGGAAATTGTCAAAGTCCTTCTCCCTTATCAAGCGGCGGTTTATCGTTTGCAGTTAAGCTCGATTACCGGCAGTTCACATATCTACACATAAAAATTTTATACGTCCAAAGAGCACTTTTAGTTGCATTCTCCCGCGAACAATTATATTTTCACTATGTTTGCACTTCTTGCTTGTCAT
>BTQB01000327.1:0-3392 GCA_036985655.1 Anaerolineae bacterium
AGCAGTCGCCGTCGCTATTGAGTTCGTCGTCGGTGGTGTTTACGTTATTAATGTTCGCCGCGCGGGCAATCGGCAGCGGCTCGCCGCCCAACAGCCCGACCAGGCCCAGGGACAATCCCAGCCCCAGCAGGCATGATACAAGTAAAACGAAGAAGCGTTTTTTGAGATTCATTCTGCACCCCCTTTCATTCTTGGCATGGTTCATTCGATTCGGGTGTGTCTTGTTTCACACGGCGAGAAAGCGCCTGCAGCGCACAACGGTATCTGGGGATGCCTGCTCCGCAAATCGCACTCCCTCAGTAACTCTACTTATTATGATTACTCAGCCCCAGGCCGGCAAGTCAGGACACGGCTCTGGGCGTGATCCTGAAGGACCACCTCCCTGGCAAGCGGTGCTGCAGCGGGTTTCTTGACTTCTCCGACAGCCTGCTAGACCATGCAAACCAAACGTGCCGAGGTTTACCTGACCCTGGAACAGCACAAAGAGACCGGCGCACGGACCTCCCTCTCGGAATATCACGGTCTCGGCTGGAAAATGTTCGATTTGGCCAGCAGTAACAACCGCTTCACGGTCTGATAGTGATAGACGGCGAAAGTGCTCTACATTTCCAAGTCTTTTGGCGAGGCTTATATAATCTAAAGATTCACCTCTCCTGGAGATCTGGCTGGTGGCGTATGGCTCCGACATTTTTCAAGGCCCCACACATCAAAAAACAGCGAATATGTACCTGAATCCTAATCTAAATCGTGTGCTTTGGCAATAGGCAGACCTGATGAAATCTGATTAATGTCATGGGTATATTCGGCCGTTGGGTCAAAGAAACATCTGTGCCGATGGGTTTCTCGGCAGTGATCGCGAGGCGACGGGTGGATACGCCCTGGACGCGCATCGCTGCCAGCGCAACTTTGAGGGACCGTTCGCTGCGCAGCCCTTTCTCAACTGCTTGACGGTAGAAGCCGCTGTCTCGCACCCGGGGCGAGTGGAAGGTCACCTGGCCTGCGCGGGTAGTGACCGTTTTCGGCTTGTAACCGTTGCCATGCTCGCAACGCTCTGCTGAATGCTCGTACGGACGTAGGTTCAAGAATTGGGGCGTTCATTCATTAGTCTGTATAGACAAAAGTATGATTCTGTCCACAAACAGCACACTGGCCAACTATCACCCCTTCGTCAAAAAAGCCTGTTATTCCTTTATTCCCTTCGATTCGTTCACACTCAGCAACCAGGAAAGAATTATTGCCACATTGACAGGTGGGTGTCTCTTCACTCTTCGGCTTGCGGTGTGCGCCTGTAAAAGACAGAAAAATTGTTTCCGTTCCACATATCGTGCATATGGTCACGATTTTACCCTTAAAATCCTGCTTCATGGAACCAGTGTGATGCTTAATTGTAACCACCATGGGAACGGGGCCACAGCTTACGCAATTAGCCGGGCGGAAGGTGTGGCGATCGTCCGGGTAACGATGAGCAGCAATTTGCTCCTCGGCATATATTTTAAGATTTGCCAAGGATAGAGGTTCATTCACTGCACGAACCTCGGGATCAAAAGATCAAGTTCAACCGGCTGAATCATTGTTCACTTATTAAAACTGGAAAATATGATTCGGAAATTTTTGACTTGAGAGTGATTATTATTCATCAAGATATGGGGTTACCTGGTTTAGCTGTGGGCAGCCTGGCGAACAGATTACGAAATCGACGCTCTTAAATGATTTCCCCGGAGGTAAGCAGGCGAAGCTGGAAGGCATCAATATCGTTTGCTTCACCTGGCTCAACGGTCATGATTACCTCTGTTTTCCTGTAATCGGCTGGTTGCGGCAGCAATCATGATAGTGGTAAAACTAATCCTTGTAATTAGCCCACATGCGGCCGATCTCCATAATGGGATTTTACCGTACTTTGTTTATCTACCGGCAGTAATTCTAAAGTGGTCTTATCTCGTCCTCTTTGCGGCCCGGGCTCGGGCTTTACCGGCTTCAATCTCGCGATTACGGGGGCAGCATGCGTTGTTAATTTCTCGAGCAGTTGACTGGTTGCTTTGGCAATTTCAGCGACTGCTTGATTAAATGGCTCCTGATTCGCTTTGGATGGTTGGGTGTATCCACCCACTTTTCGTATATATTTTAAGGCCGCGCTATATACCTCTTCATCGGTGGCAGGGGGTTCGAAGTTATACAGGGTCTTTATGCTTTTGCACATAGGCTTCCTCTCAATTTGGCTTGTATAGCCGCCAGGGTTGCAGCACCGATCAGTAATGAGCCCTGGATTCGGAATTACAATCTAATAGTAAAGATGTTAGATCCTTGCCGCCAATTCGGCTAGTGATGAGGACGAGGCAAAGGGTTCTTGAAGCTCCTGCCACAAGTGACGAAGAGAAGAAAATTCAACTGGTGAAAGCATATCAAACTGGTCTGCATCCTGCATCTCAATCCGCTGTATCCGGAATGTCTCCCATCTAAATGCGCCGATTTGAACAAAAGACGGCATCGCATTGAGTGTATCATTTGAGAGCGGAATAACAGAGTTGAAGCCCTCTAAGAAAAGTTTGACATTTTCGAGATCAGCCAGGCCGTGTTGTGAAGCCCAAGAGGTGAGGGCTATGCCAATATCGAGTCCAACCGGCCCGCGAGATGTCTCGCCGAAGTCCAGTATAGTAAAATTTCCATCGCCATCGATCATTATATTGTCGCAGAAAAAATCTCCATGAATCAGCGGTTGAATAGTGATAGAATCGCGGCCGTTTATATTTGGCCAGATTTCTAAGAGCTCTTTACCGCTCTTATTCATCTCAGCAATGTAATTTCTTCCTAGCTCTACTGCAGATGTTCCAACAAGGCGATCCCCGGAAAGAAAGTGCCCAAGGTTTTCCAGAGCGCCTTTGTCCCTGGAGATTCGATCGATCTCCTTAACAAGTGGGGAGAAGCGAAATTGGTTAAATTGGGCCCGGTGAGGATAGCTCTGGGCCAGGATGGACAAGCCCCCCAAAGCTCTGCCTGCCAGCCTTGCATCGTCTGGAGCAGCCATCACCTTCGGGTCATTCTCGTAAGATTTTCCCTTTATGAAAGGCACAATCGAGAGCGCCTTGGTCACGCCATCAAAATCTAGGTCCAAAAGTGGGACAGATTCTGATGTCTGGTGAAAAGCGGTGAGAGGTTTTAGTATTTGTAGATTAACCGGCCCTCCACCTCTGTCTACCACCGTTGATGAAGCGTCCGCAAGATAATCCAAATAGTGAAGCAATATCTTTATTTGATCGCTTGTCTTCCCTGAAGGGGAAACGTCTGGTGTTTCGTGAATAGTGATAACCAGCAGCTCTTCGTAACCGGCTGCCGAAACTCTAAATTTTGAATCGGCCGTTCCCGGTAACATCCCTTGTATATCAATGATTTTGATC
>BTQB01000328.1:0-3387 GCA_036985655.1 Anaerolineae bacterium
ATGGGCCATGAAGGCTACAAGGACAGAAGAACAACAGTCGTTATTTAACCTGAGATTGTCCTGCTTGCTCCATCTACTGGCAGTTCAGATCGTTACATAGAATGATAAATGCATTGAAAACAGGCGCGCAACGGGGTGCTTTGCTTTTACTTACGGCCTTTAGATCTATGGCGAGGAAGGCGTGCTGACGAACGGTGAATATGTGCTTAACTGGCAGCTGATTTAAGTGAATGACTGGAGGAAATCACCGCAAGTACACTTAAGTTAATTCGAAGCACCCAGTGTCCTGGTACTCGAAGAGGCATCGAAATTAAAGGGGCTTTCTCGCCACACTATCCCCTAGAATAACGAAGCCAGCGAAGGCGATCAGGGTTAGTCGATCAGGCGCATATTGAACATTTGTGGAATCTTCCCCTTCATCAAGAACCACCTGCCCACCGAAGTGTCAACCCTGGTTGACGGTATTACTGCCATAAAAAAGCAATCAAAGCGAGAGCTGTTGTGGACATAATAGGTGTTCTACACAGGCAAAACGAGTCAAATTGAAATTTTAGGGAGAATAAGAACCCAGTTTGCAGCCTTCTGGACTCGCCCCCTAATTACGGGCCTTTTTTCGGTTTGGCGGCCGGTCGTTTATGGACGCATTGAGCCGCAGATGGGTGGATCCCAGGACAATTGATTGTGCTCTGCGATGGTGACATCCAATGCTTTCGCTATTTGTTCCGGAAAGGGCGAGGAGGTGCGAGTGCGGAAATCGATGTGTATGCCGATTAGTTCAGTCGTAGCAGCTAGCTGGTCGGTATCCCTAAGCACCATGAAGTGCATGAAGTGAATCCGTTTGATCGTGCGGCCGAGAGCCCTGGTGCGAATCAGAACCGATTGTCCCTGAAGAAGTTCAGCCAGGTAGCGTGTGTGCTGCTCAAGAGCAAAGGCCCCGGCACTCGATTTCTCGTAGTAGTTGAGATCCATGCCCAGGCTGGCAAAAAAACGCCAGGTCGCCCGGTCGAAGAGGTGTGTATACCACATGACATTCATATGGCCCATCTCATCCAGATAGCCTGCGTCAATGGAGGCCTGGTGCATAATGGGCAAATCGCCCAGTTCGACATCTGTGATTAAGCGCACCGTCCATTATCCGGATGAAGGATTGCATCAATGCTCACTCCATGGTCGCAGCCGTCGTGTATGGTCGTTAAGCGCCTGATTAACGCTCGCTGTTTAGCTGCAAGATTGCGCCTCAATGCTGCAGCGTTCCTCCCGGAGACAATCCTATCCTCTAGTCCCAAGTCCCTGACAAATTGATAAGCCATATCCACATGAGCTTCCTGTTCATGCTGGCGGGCTCTGCGCATGAAGCGATTCCACTCTTGCTGTGCGGCAGCGCACGCATTGGCGTAATCGGTCCACCGGGGTAGGCCAACAACGGCGCTGTTAATCGACCAGGGAACCTCAACTCTAACCGAGCGGTCAGCTTGTCTCTCAACCTGCATCTGGGCAGTTGAAATACCGAGTTGGGTTTCAGTTTGGGCACCATATTGTCCATCAAAGTGGGCGAGTTGGCCCGTGATGTCATTCAGGGCGGCCCCTGATATGTCATAGAAATCTTCCGTTGCATTTTGGATAGATCCGGCTCCGGAAGCGGCCGCTGTCGTCTCGCTGGCACCCTCACCCTCTTGCTCATCCTCCCCGTCTCTCTGGAGAAGATCAGGCGGCGCCGGGCCCATAGCTGGAATTGCCCTTGTGTCCGCTGACGACATTCTGCGCGCTACGGCAGAATTACCGAGGCGAGTCTGCAGCCGTTGAACTAACTGCCTGCGCAGCGTCAGCGTATTAGGCAAATTGGGCAATTCAGGTGAGACCCCTTGCAGGTGAGCCAGCGGAAGTTGGGAAGATAATACCTGTTCATCAATATCCTCAGAATGCGGCTTCGGGGTGATACCCTTATTTGAATCCTTCCGTTGAGTTAATTTCTGATCGCTCATGGATTAGCTAGATTATACCGATATCATAAAGGACATCTATTAAATTGAAAACCCAGCCTGAATTACAGAGAGCTTTCCGTCATTTGAGCAAGCGAACATCCAATGTTATAAAGGAGCTGCACGACATTTTAAACACCAGGCGCCATTTACTATCGGCAGGTACAAGCTCGGTGTCCGGGAACTGCTACCAGATGCGAAAGGGATAAAGATAGGCCAGGAATAAAGCAACATTATAAATAAACACAAGGGTCACATGAAGCGGGTCGTGAAAGCTGCAGACCATCATACCAGTTATGGCAGCTGAGCAGGAATGGTAAATGATTAGAAATTATGAAAATCAAAGAGCATTATGTTTTTGGGAGAGTGCATATAATCGAGATTAAACACATAATGGGGAGGTAGACGGTAAGAAGGCGAAAGCTATTAGGTTGACCAACCACACCTTCCATTCCATGGATTTACTTGTGACTAGCTAACTGTAAAAACAGTGAGAAATTTGAACCCGTCCGCCATTTATTGTTTGGCTATGGTTGTGTAGGAGTTACTTTCATGAAAGGATACGGACCAATCGATGCTATGGAATACCCGCGCTTTAGCGGTATTCGGACGTTTATGCGCTTACCCTTCCAAAAAGAGCTGAAAGGAGTGGACTTTGCCATCATTGGAGCGCCCTTTGATACCGGATCTACCTACCGGGTAGGAGCAAGATTTGGGCCAGAGGGGATAAGGTCGGCTTCAGCCTTGCTCCGGCCCTACAACCCCAGTCAAGATGTGGCCATCTTCGAATTTCTCTCAGGTGTGGATTACGGGGACTTCTCGATAGTTCCAGGATATTTACCGGAAAGCCATGCAAAAATAAGCGAACAGATGAAGCCGCTCTTGGCTGCTGATGTAATCCCTATCGTACTGGGCGGTGATCATTCGATAACGCTGCCCCAGCTGCGAGCAGTAGTAGAGAAGACAGGGCCGGTCGGTCTAATCCAATTTGACTCCCATGGTGACGTATGGTCTGGATATTTTGGCGGCAAGGACACCCATGGCACGCCGTTCCGGCGTGCGGCCGAGGAGGGGCTTCTGGACCTCGAACGATCCAGCCAGATAGGCTTGAGGGGGCCGTTGTACGGTTTTGATGATTTACAACAGTCACGGGATCTAGGTTTTCAGGTATTTACGGCCGACGAAATTCGGAAAGAAGGGCTCGGCGGCGTCATTACTGCAGTCAAAGAAAGGGCGGGATCTGGGCCCTGTTTCTTGACTTTTGACATCGATTTTGTGGACCCAGCATTCGCTCCCGGCACAGGCACTCCTGAGGTAGGGGGATTCTCTTCATGGGAGAGCCAATATCTGGTTCGCGGCCTGCAGGGCATAAATTTTGTCGCCTTTGACCTGGTCGAAGTCTCTCCGC
>BTQB01000329.1:0-3373 GCA_036985655.1 Anaerolineae bacterium
CATATGGAGCTTGCGCCACCACTTGGGAGTTCCACGCGGAAAACTCACCCCATAGAAACGACGGTACTTACGGAACAGTCGCCCATTCGGGCCACGGTCTGTTGCCTTGTTTGTCGTGGACATCGTTTTCTCTCCAGTGTTGAAAACACTGGAAGATGTCCAGACAGAGATAATGGGACATGTTCAGAATCATTAGACCAGCACTTTATCTAACCTTTGTATTCAAGAGGGAAGTTTCTTCGCCCTACCCGTCTTTGCAAATATCCAACTCGTCTCGTAGGATCTTGAGATCCGGATGGGCAACAATACCCAATTTTACCTGACCACCATTAATCTGGGTGACGATGATTTCGATCGGGCCATCGGCGATGTACATGGATGTACAAGTGTCGCGGGAGGTGCCGCACATGGACGTGCCAATGTCGCGAGAGGCAGGACGCCGAGAGCGACCGAAGAGCTTCCCGACCGGAGTCTCAGGATCAAGCTTCTCATCCGGCTGGATTTTGATGGATTGGCCGGGTTTTCGGGTGAGGATAAGCATCAGGAAATTTCCGTCCCAGCCTCTTCTAACGCACAGTTGGGAATATCAACTAACTCGTAGACCGAAATGCCAAAGGCAACGGCAAGTTTTTCCAAGGTATCGACAGTAAAATTGCGTTCTGCGCGCTCGATACTTCCAATATAGGTCCGATGGAGACCACTATAGTCAGCCAGGCCCTCTTGAGACCAGCCACGCTTCCGCCGAAGCGCGCGAATCCTCCGAGCTAGTAATATCCTTATGGTTTCTTCCATGTATTTGGAATGTAGTAGGAGGGAAGTAGTCGTGTCTACAGACGATAAGTAGACAGACTATGAGTAGCATTTGAAATCAGCAAGAGCTGATTAATAATCTCAATCTAGAAGAGTGATGTGAAGATATATGCAAAATTCAAGACCTGACCCCGTCCAGCGACTTTATCTACCGTTACAGGCTTTCGAAATACCGGATCATCCGTTGGCGTGTCTTGGCATCAGCAGAATAAATACGTACCAGAGAGTAATTATTTCTAATATTAAGGAGCTTTGAATATTAGAGAAAAATCTTCTCTGACCCGGGTTTTTGGTATTACGTGGCATGTCTAGCTGATAAACGGTCCAGAGCTAGGCTGATCAGGCGGTCATCGAAAAGTCTCATTTTACGTTTGGTGGATTTTGTCCCGCCCGGCCACTGCTTTAAGCACTCTTTGATGCCTTCGACAGTCGCAGGACAGTTTTCTTTAAATAACAACCAGTCGACAGTCGCCAATAACTCCACACCTAAGGGCGACTCGAATCCATCAATGAGATCCGACGTAGCTTCAAGAGCGGTAAGATAGGGCTTGGCTTCCTCGCTCTTTAAGTAAGTTTGCACATAATCCTTTTTAGCGTCATCGAACCAGATAATATCTAGTGGTCCAGCATCAGCGATCCGCTTATCGCAGTGCAAATAACTTCCATCCAATGCGTTTAATAGGTGGTCGAGGCGATTCGCATAAGGACCATATTTATTAGCGTCGAACCGCAGATCTAACGGATTGTCCGATGCCAGCTGCTCAATTTTGCGCTCTAGGAACCAAGCAAGTTTCTGGACTTCTAGCAACGTACACTCGATACCTAGAACCCAGTATCGGCGCACGAGTTCCGCAATCAACGCGCGCGCAGGTGTTAATTTTTTTACACCTGTTCGTTTCGCAACATTTTGATATCTGGAAGTTGGCTCATAGACGACGATATCAACATCATCCAAATTAGCCAATACGGCTTGTATCTGATCCCGCACATCGGTCCAATTGAGACCACCATTCCCGCTCCCCAGGGGTGGAATGGCGATCGATTTGATGCCCTTCTCTAGAATGAAAGTACGCAGATCACGCAAGCCATCAACCACCCATTCCATTTTTGAAGGATGACGCCAATGCTTTTTGGTAGGAAAGTTGACAATCCATCTCGGGCCCATCAGTTCATGCCGCTCGGTAACGAACACGTGACCAACTTTCACTTCGCCTGCTTTACAAGCGGCTGCATAGCGCTTGGAGTTTTCCGGGAAGGCCTCCTTGAACATCAGGGCGATGCCCTTACCCATCACACCAACGGTGTTGACGGTGTTTACCACCGCCTCCACCTCAGCATCGAGCAGATTGCCTTGTGTGAATCGAATCATCAGAAATACCAACCTGGCTGCTTTGCGACCTTCAATTCCTGTCCACGCTGATCAAGCCATTGATCTAATTGGTCTTTTATTTCGTCAGTATAGCAAACGACGCCGAGAAAGGCATCGGCGGTAACATGGTTGTTGATCAAAGCTTCGGCTTGATAGCGCTCTATCTTACCTGGATCGTCTGGGTCGCGCTTAAAATCTCTGCTTTGCAGTATCTTCCAATCGATATTCTCTAACTCATTGAGTTTACTATAAAATTTTGCATTGAGTAAGTATGCATGCCTATCCGTAAAGACATACGGCTGTCCAAGCTCCGTCAACTTGTGAAGGCTTGACACAAATATGACTATCTCATCATTGGGTACCCGCGCTACTCCGCCGTAACCCGTTTTGATGTTCAGTATCATGGGGCTGTAAGGCGTGAAATAGAAGGGCACATAGTCGCTCAGAGTACCGCCAGGTGGTATTGGCACCACACGATGCTGCCGTTTGTCGATGAGATCCGGATTCCCAATGGTCCGATAATGGGGCGCCTGCACAGCGAAGTTACGACAGTGCATGCCATGTTCCAGAATCCAGTAGACGTTGTCCCTATGGACGATCCGAAAGATCAGCGCCTTGTTTGGATTCAGTTTTGTAGACATCGGCTAACTGTAACATCTGTCCTAGTATCGACAACATTGAAAAACTGGCAAAAGCCTTCAAGGTCTCGATAAAGGAGATGTTCAAAGAATAATATGCAAAATTCAAGACCTGACCCCGTCCAGCGACTTTGTCTACCGTTACAGGCTTTCGAAATACCGGATCATCCGTTGGCGTGTCTTGGCATCGGGCAGGCGGCCGAATCCCGCACCCATGTTTTCCACCATGTGATGTACCTTGGAGGTCGCCGGTATGGCACAGGTGACTGCCGGGTGGGAGACGATAAACTTCAGAAAAAACTGTGCCCAGTTCTCACAATCGAATTCACGCGCCCAGTTGGGCAGCGGTTTGCCTTTCACATGCTGGAACAAAGCGCCGCGCCGAAACGGCCGGTTGATCAGCACCGCCAGGCCGCGTTCGGCCGCTAACGGCAACAAGCGTCGCTCCGCCTCGTGGTCAACGATGTTATAAGTAAACTGCACGAAGTCAAACGGCTCCTTGATCAGGACCTTCTCCAATTTAGGATGACGACGGCCGTGGGTTGTCGTGATGCCG
>BTQB01000330.1:0-3368 GCA_036985655.1 Anaerolineae bacterium
GTACAGTAGCGGAATACTCACTTTATACCTGAACTGTTTTGTTGTTATCACTCCACTTTCCCGAGGTTGCGTAGTAAAATCGAGATTCCTACTCCTATAAGTATCAGGGGTAGAAAGCAGGCCCAGGCGCCCAAGCCAATCCCTAAAAATACAATCGATAAGATAAATGTGCCTAAAACTGGTTTTCTGTATTCCGGTACCAGCAGTCGGATTATAACTTCCAGCAGCAATATCCCTGCCGTGCCTACCCAAAACACCGCCCAACCCTCCAGAGGGATGAAGGATACCTCAAAAGGTGAATCGGCGATGCCAAAAGGCAATCCGTTGAAAAAGTCGGTGAGCAGGTCGAAAAAACCCAAGTTTGCGGCCAACATCACGATGCCCGCCCATATTAAGATTGAAGCCCAAATGATTGAACCAAGCGGATCTCTTCGCCATTTCTCATCAACGCTCTTCTCTTCTTGCTTACTTAATTCTTTTTCATCCTTCTCGTCTCTTTTCTCGTTGTACTCTTGCTTGCTCATAACTCCCTTCCAGTCCGTGGACTATAGCGAGGATATTTTCATCCTTTTCAAAGGATCCCAGGACTCTCCATTAGCTTCATCCGCAAAAACCCGTCAGCCAGGTTTGCTACTTGACCCATTCTACAGCTGTGCCCTCCCCAGCCTCCTCGCTAAGCGGTACAGGATAGCTGACTGATCCTGCTCTGGCTTATTGTACCAGAACTTAGAGACATTTAGATAGCCTATATTTCGGCGATCGCTGGTCATTTATTTATGATGATGTTGGTAATCAAGCTGTCTGGGTATGCAGATTCGCCTACTTCGAGGTTAGCTCTCTCCGCTTAAAGGATCTTGTGACCTTTAAAAAGTCGGCATTGCCACGTCTACAAGGGTTCGTTGGCGCTATGAGGTTAAACATCTCGCCATGTGTTCATTCCCAGGGTGCGTGAAAGAAAAGCCAAACCATCGGAAGATTCATCAATAACTTTTTCTGTTGGTTTGCCAAGGCCATGACCGGCATCTGTATCTATTCTTATCAGAGTGGGTCCATCTCCGTTCTGGGCATACTGCAGGGCGGCCGCAAATTTAAAGCTGTGGGCTGGATAGACCCGGTCATCGTGATCGCCTGTGAGGATGAGTGTGGCTGGATAAGTCGTTCCTGCTGTTAGATTGTGGTATGGAGAATATGCCGCCAGTGCCTCGAATTCCTGCGGATCGTCAGGGGACCCGTAGTCGGATGTCCAGGCCCAACCAATTGTGAATTTGTGAAAACGTAACATATCTAGAACGCCTACGTATAAAAGACATCCTCCATACAGATCGGGGCGCTGGGTCAGGCAAGCTCCCACCAGCAAGCCCCCATTGCTGTGCCCGCCAATTGCCAGTTTCTGTGTGCTTGTATATTCATTTGTTATCAAATATTCGGCCGCTGCGATAAAATCATCAAATACATTCTGCTTTTGCAGCTTCATCCCCGCCTCGTGCCAGGCTTTTCCATATTCGGCGCCGCCTCTTAAATTTACTTGGACGAAAATTCCCCCCATTTCCATCCATACGAGATTTGTGGTCGAAAATTGGGGTGTTAGGGCGATATTAAATCCACCATACCCGTATAGGTACAAGGGGGTTTCAGGGCCAGGCTTGACGTCCTTGTGATGGCTGACGAACATGGGTATTTGGGTTCCGTCCTTGCTCTCGAAAAACAACTGTCGAGTCAGGATCTTATCTGGATCAAAACTCAATACCGGTTCCCTGAAGATGGTGCTTTCCCCTGCCCTGACATCATAACGAAATATGGTGATTGGCCTGTTAAAACTGCTGTAGCTGTAAAAAGCCTCATCATCATCGATCCAGCCGTTGAATGCCACAACAGTGCCCAATCCTGGCAGATCGATTTCCCCTGCGTTCTTACCGTTTCTGTCAAATACCGTTAATTTGCTGTGGGCGTCATAAAGATAAGAAGCAATAAAGCATTCACCACTCATTGTAATGCTTTGCAGTGAGTCCCTTGCTTCTGGAATTACTGTTTGCCAATTCTCCCTTTCGGGATCTTTTAGGTCGATGGCTATGACCCGGGAGAGAGGCGCCTCCAAATCACTCATAAAGAAAAACTTGTCATCATCATTACCGATAAATGTGTAACTGGCATCGAAATCCTTCAGCAGTTCAATAACATCACTACCTGCCTGCAGTAAATCCAGGTAGAAAATCCCGGTTTCCCGCTGCGTTCCCAAAAAGACTGTGATTATGAGATAGCGGCCGTCATGGCTAACCTCGCCAGAGAATCCCCATTCTTTCTGATCTGGCCGGTGATAAATGAGTTTATCTTCTGATTGGGGCGTCCCAATGGCATGGTAAAAAAGCTTTTGATAATAGTTTGCTCCCTTTAATACCTCGGAGCTTTTCGGCTCATCATACCGGCTGTAGAAGAAGCCCAATCCATCGTGGGACCATGATGCAACTGAGAACTTCACCCACTCCACCGTGTCTACTAAATTTTGTCCGCTGCCAACATCTCGTACCCGCCAGGTCTGCCAATCCGAACCAGCCTCTGTTAAACCGTAGGCCAGGAGCTTGCCGTCTTTACTGGGCACGAAACTGATCATGGCCACGGTGCCGTCATCAGACAGCTTATTTGGGTCGATCAACATCTTTGGTTCATCCTCGAGGGATTCCAGCCAATAGAGGACACTTTGGTTCTGAAGACCATCATTATGAGTAAAGAAGTAGCGGCCGCCGCGTTTGGTTGGCGTACCAAATTTCTCGTAGTCCCACAGTTCCACCATGCGGTCAGCGATCTTCTTTCTGTTCTCGATCTTCCCTAGATAATCGAATGTAACCTCGTTCTGGTCAGCTATCCATTTCGCAGTCTCCGCCGAATCGATGTCTTCCAGCCAGCGGTATGGATCCGATATAGCCCGACCGTGGAATTCTTCGAGGATCTCTTCTCTTCGGCTGTACGGATACCTTCGTTTCATTGTCATAGATGTATAAACCTCTGGCTCCACCGAAAAAACTCAGATAACATCGATGTCATAGGTCTTACTCTAGAATTCTCATGGGCCCCGGCGCACGATGGATGAAAATGATGATATTCGTAAAATCATGCCAATTCTAATCCGTGAAATCTGTGTCAATCTGTGTCCTATTTTCAGAAGAGACCACACGCGCCGCGGCGCACCACCATGTATGAAAAGGACGGTATTGGTAGAATCATGCCAATTCTAATCCGTGTAATCTGTGTTAATCCGTGTCCTATTTTCGAAGGAGTCCACATGAGCTAGCGCTCACCGACAATGAATGAAAATGACGATATTCGCAGAATCATGCCAATTCTAATCCGTGAAATCTGTGTTAATCTGTGTC
>BTQB01000331.1:0-3364 GCA_036985655.1 Anaerolineae bacterium
ATTATTCGCGACTGCTTTTTCACTGGCTATTGGAGCGGTCATCTATTTTTATTTTGAAAGAAGAAGAAGCCAGGGAGCACGACCAGAGAAAAAAGCCATTCTATCTTCGGCTGCGATGTCAAATTTTTCCTGGAGGGCTGCAACATTCGAATTTAGCAACGAGTCGTTTGCCAGGGACTTTGAAGAGTTAAACCGGCCGAATCTAATGGAGATTTAAAGTAAAAAGTACTTATCGATTGAGCAGCGGGTGCTGCTTATTACCAATCAAATTTAATAAAATGTGCTCATTCAGCGGAGGTGCTGCATCATGAAAGTTGTCGTCTGCATTAAACAAACACCGAGTACAACTGCTGTATTCACAGTTGAAAATGGCCAGGTAACCTGGGATGATCCAGGAGGTAAGCCTCTCGTGCTCAATCCATGGGACGAGTATGCTGTAGAAGAAGCCCTTCGCCTCCAGGAAGAGAGCGGGGGAGATACGATTGCTCTGACCATGGGGCCGGATTCCAGCCAGGATGCCCTGAAGAGCTGCCTGGCGATGGGCTGTGGCGAGGCCGTCCAAGTCTGGGACGATGCCTTTAACGGATCTGATACCTTGGGCACTGCCCGAATCCTGGCGGCAAGCATAAAAAAGATTTCCGATGTAGATCTGGCTATCTTTGGAAGACAAGCCATAGATGGAGATACAGGGCAGACTATCGTCCAGACAGCCCAGAAGCTGGGTTGGACGCCCCTGACCTTCGTTTCAAAAATAAAAGCTGTAGATTTTGACGAAGGGACCATAACGGTAGAGCGGCAGCTCGATGACGGCCGTGAAACAGTATCGGCCAGGCTGCCTGCTGTAATTGGTGTTGTCAAGGAGATAGGAGAACCACGTTACCCCTCTTTTATGGGTATCCGAAAAGCTAACCGGGCGACAATACCACAATGGTCAGCGGCCGACCTGGAAATCGGTGGTGGAACAGGAGCTGCTGCATCAAAGGTTGATTGGTCCAACATCTACGGGCTTCCACCACGCGATACAGCTGTCGATTTCATTGAGGGAGAAACAACAGAGGAAAAGGCAAGGCTATTGGTCGATAAATTGTTTGAGGAGAAAGTGCTATGAGTGGTGTGTGGGCGTGGATTGAACATCAAGATGGTGAAATCGCTGCAATCGGCCGCGAGCTTATTGGCGCAGGGCGAAATGGGGCAGACTCACTTGAAGAACCCTTAACAGCCTTAATATTCGGTCATGATATTGCCGGCGTGGCCAATCAGGCCTTTGATCTTGGCGCTGATGCGGTCATTGCTGCTGATGATTTGTCTCTGGCTCAAGTGCGGGTTGAGGCCTACGGACCGCTCATTGCTGATTTGGCTAGGGAGCGGCAGCCCAGCGTTATATTGGCTGGCGCCACCACCCGCGGCCGCGATCTTGCAGCCTGGGTTGCGGCCGATCTGGATGCCGGACTCGTTGCCGATGGGATTGCCCTTAGTTTTGATTCGGATCGTGTTATAGTAACCAGACCTGTGTACGCAGGGAAATTGATGGCCGATGTCTTTGTAACCGAAGGGCCCCAGCTTATTACATTACGCAGCCGGGCTTTCGCACCAGCTGAACCCACAGGTAAAAGTGGTGATGTTGAATGGGTCCAACCGGCTATAGCTGAGGATGAAATTTCCACCCAGGTGATGGCTGTTGAAAGCAGCGCTGGGACGGTTAGTTTGGCCGACGCCAATGTCATCGTAAGTGGA
This sequence comes from Anaerolineae bacterium, assembly GCA_036985655.1. Taxonomy (GTDB): domain Bacteria; phylum Chloroflexota; class Anaerolineae; order Promineifilales; family Promineifilaceae; genus UBA11865. The sequence goes on from BTQB01000331.1 coordinate 1,735, forward strand.
GGTCGTGGAGTAGGTGGTCCGGAAGGATTCGAACCAATCAAAGAACTGGCTGACGTTATTGGAGGTGCGGTTGGCGCATCCCGAGCGGCTGTTGATGCCGGCTGGATCCCATACGATTACCAGGTTGGCCAAACTGGGAAAACTGTCAGCCCAGATCTCTACATCGCCTGTGGAATAAGCGGCGCGATACAACACCAGGCTGGGATGCGAACATCGAAAGTTATCGTAGCAATAAATAAGGACCAGGATGCGCCAATTTTTAAATTAGCCAGTTATGGTATTGTTGGTGATCTATTTGAGATCGTCCCAGCTCTTACGGCCGAGTTCACTCGCCGTTTGGGGGAGTGATCTCTGCAGCATACACTAATGTAAATGGGAAATTACCTGGTTAATAGCCCACCCGGGTATCGAAAAGCAGAGGAGGATATCTGACGGAAAGCGCCCCAGGACTTGTAATCAAAGCTCAGAGCGGCTTCTTTACGGTTGAACTAGAAGATGGTCGAAAAATCGTCAGTCAGATTGCTGGACGACTGAAGAAGGAGCGCAAAGGTACAGACCTGGTAGCGGCAGGTGATAGGGTGACCGTAACCATTAATCCCGATGGCACTGGTCTAATCGAAGCGGTTGCAGAGCGAGAAAGGGTCCTTTCGAGAACCAGACCATCTGGTGTACGACGCAATATTCAAGCGGACCTCGAACAAGTGTGGGTCGCTAATCTGGACCAGGTTATCTTTGTATTCTCTATTCGGAAACCCCGACCAAGTCTCAGGAAACTGGACCGATTCTTGGTAGTCGCCGAGATGAATGAATTGCCTGCAGTAATTTGTGTTAACAAGATCGATCTTAGCGATCAAGGGGAAGCCCAGGCACTCTTTAGCCCTTATGAAGAGCTTGTGGATGGAATAATCTTCACCAGCGCCCTGCGGGGAGACGGGATTGAACAATTAAAAGCCTGTCTAAAAGACAAGATAACTGTTTTAGTCGGATCATCTGGAGTAGGTAAGACGAGTTTACTGAATTTAATCCAACCAGGCTTGGGCAAACGGGTAGCTGAGGTAAGTTCAGCGACGGAGAAGGGGCTGCATACGACTCGCTATATTGAGTTAATTCCCCTGGACATGGGCGGTTATGTGGCCGATACGCCTGGAATACGGTCCCTGGCTTTGTACGATCTTGAACCTGGCGAACTGGACGGCTACTTTCGAGAAATTGCCCCCCTGGTGACTGATTGTCAATTTAGCGACTGCACACACCGTCATGAACCGAATTGTGCGGTGAGAATGGCTGTAGCCGATGGTCGAATTTCGCCAGCCCGATATGATAGCTATCTGAGGTTAAGGGAGGAACACGAGCTCTTGGAGCAGTCAGAGTTCGATTAAGGTATATCCTAAAAGCAAATCACCTTCCTGGATTAAATACCCAGGAAGGTGATTTCGGAAGGTGAGTCCAAGTTTATTTACTATATTTCCTGAAATATCGTTTGCCTGCCATAAACACTATTGAGCCAAGGAAGAGAGGGGCCAATAACGCTAAACCGCAAATCCCTCTGGAACTCACTGCCAGGTCATTGGTTTCCACATCCTCAGCATTGTTATCCTCAACATTGTTAGCATCAATATTGTTATCCTCA
>BTQB01000332.1:0-3362 GCA_036985655.1 Anaerolineae bacterium
CAGTAATCCTATCGCTGTTGGTGCTCATCGGGCGGGCAGCCAAGCCGAAGTACAGCATCATAGGCCGGGCGCCAGGGCGATTAACATATGGCGACGTTCAGCGCCACCCTGACTACCGGACCATTCCGGGGTTGATGCTCCTCCGGCCGAACGAAGAGGTCTGGTTTGCCAACGCTACGCCGCTTCACGAAAAGATAATCGCCCAGGTACAACTTAGCGATCAGAAAATTCGTACTGTTCTGCTGGATTTGGATATGACCTATGAATTGGATGTTCCTTCGCTGGATATGCTGGTTGAATTGAAGGAAGAACTTGAGCGATATGGTGTAACACTTACTCTGGCTAAAGTTCATGATGACGCACAAGAATTTTTAGAACGAAGTGGCGTTATTGATGCCATTGGGGAAAAGAACATCAGCCAAAGTATTACCGAAGGGATCCTGGAATACATGGAGACTCGGGCTGATTTTAGCCCCGAAGAGGCCAGATATATTCTAAAGGTCATGCCTCAATCATTGGAACTTCTCTCCCTGGCAGCATCATTAGCTGAATCAGAAGAAGAAAGAGCTAGAATAGAAGCAGTTCGCGACCGGTTTGAAAAGACAGCTCAAGATTTGTCGGCGGCCGGAGATGTCGAAAAGCGGTAGCACAGGAACCTCCCGGTTTTGAACATATCCGGGAGGCTCCGGGACGCTTTGTTTACTTCACCAGCGATTTTTCAATTAACTCAGCTCGGGCTGATTCCACCAGATCTTCAGCTTCCTGGGTTCTGACCCAATCAACTAATTCTCCAATTCCATCCTTAAAATCTACCTCAGGTAAAAAGCCCAGCCTATCTTTGATCTTACTGATATCGGCAAAACAGTGGCGGATATCCCCCTGGCGGAACTGGCCAACGACTTGAAGTTTTATATCAGGGGCCAGCATCTTGCCCAAAAGCTCGGCGACTTCAAGGATCGACGTCTGGACCCCGGAACCAACGTTGAAGACATCGTAATTCGCACCTTCCCGTTCAAAGGCAAGCATATTGGCCTGGACAATATCAGAGACATGGATGAAGTCCCTGCTTTGACGGCCGTCCTCAAAGATAATGGGCTCCTTATGATTCAGAAAACGTGAGCTGAAAATGGCGGCCACACCGGTATAAGGATTCGACAAAGCCTGTCGAGGTCCATAGGCGTTAAAGTAGCGAAGCGCTGCAGTAGGGATGTTATATGCCCGGCCGATAGTCAAGAACATCTCTTCATGATCCCTCTTGGTGATAGCGTAAATAGAGGTCGGGAACAATGGTTTTTCCTCGCTGGTGGGCACCGGTTTAACAATCTTGAAACAGTGGGGGCATCTCATCTCCCAAGCCCTGGCCTCCAATTGACCAGCGGAGCGCAGCGACGGAAATACATCGCCATGCTGTTCGCAAAGGTATTGACCTTCTCCATAAATGGACATAGATGAGGCCACAACAACCTTTTGAACCTGGTGCTTATGGTTTACAAGCAGGTCCAGGAGGACAGCAGCGCCCAATGTATTTGCCTCAACATATTTTTGTACTTCATACATGGATTGGCCGACGCCAACCGCGGCCGCCAGGTGAAATAGCCCATCAACTCCTTCCAAAGCCGCTTTGAGGCCTTCCCTATTTCGGACATCGCCATAGACAAATTCGGCCTCAGGATTAAGGTAATCGGGCACGCCGGCATCCTTCCCATGAACCTGGGGATCCAGGTTGTCGTATACCCTGACTTCATGGCCTTTGCTAAGTAAAGCGTCCACGGTGTGGGAGCCGATAAATCCCGCGCCGCCTGTAACAAGTATTCTCATAAATTTCTCCTGAGATTAGACTGAAAATATATGATTGCTATCCCCAAGTATGTAAAAGGTTGATGAAGGCAGATTGACCTGTCCTGAATCACCTTCCCGGGACTATACACCGTGTTGGGTAAGGGAACTATTATAACAATTATATCTGCCCATGTGTGACAATAATTTCGCTTTATTCACCTCTATTAGGGTCAGACCTGGACGGTGTCGAGTTCACTTAGCAGCATCTGATTGCTTTCTTCATCGTCCACACCCCCGGCCGCTCCTCGAGCTTTGTCTATATAAGCCTGCATGCGCTCCTCATCCGCAGCCACTGCTTCGGCTCTGGCCAGGGCTAACCGGAGCATCTCTTCCTCCTGTTCAGCCGTCCGCTCAAGCAGATCGATATAGTCCCAGGTTTTGTTGAAACAGTCGGCCGAGAAGTATATGTGAGCAGCCTTAACATTACCTTTTTCTTTTTCATCTTTTTTCCATCAGCGTCCTCCATTCACTTAAAAAACCTCAAGAATCTTGGTGAGCTAACTTATCAGACTATTCATTTTGCATTGTTTGCAGCGGCTAAACAGTGATCATCCTTAGCAGCAGGTCATTATCCTCGATGCAACCCCGTTTACAAACGTGTTTACCAGCGGGTTTGAATATGGGGATTCCAATCGGGTTTACCGGTGGCGGTCACTTACCAGTTTGCGTATCTAACAGTTTGATCTACCAGGGAACTCGCCGTGCTTGAACGAAAATCCGTAGCGCAAACTGTTAGTTTGCAGGTCGAACTAACAGTTCAACCTACAGAGAAGAACTCGACGAAAATGAACGAAAATCTGTTGCGCAAACTGTTAGTTTGCAGGTCGAACTAACAGTTCAACCTACAGAGGAGCTCGACGAAAATGAACGAAAATCCGTAGCGCAAACTGTTAGTTTGCAGGTCGAACTACAGTTCAACCTACAGAAGAGAGCTAACCGAAAATGAACGAAAATCTGTAGCGCAAACTGTTAGTTTGCAGGTCGAACTAACAGTTTGATCTACAGAAAAGAAACAATTTCAAAGAGAAAATCGTATAGATACCGAGCGACTTAGAGGCTTATGCCCTTGTCACAATTTTATCGCTAGCGGTGTTAAGAAGAGTGCAGTAGAAATAGCTGAACATGACAAAAAGGATGCCCGGAACAAGCGCTTTGGAAGATGAACTCCAGTTATCCACCTCTAAGACAACAGGATCATTTGCCCCGGTGACAATAGTAATACAATAATATGCCCAAATGCCGTTATGAGGATTATGGATGAATAGCAGTGTTGAGCCAATAATTATCGTCGAAGATGTACACAAATCCTATTTAATGGGCAAGGAGGCGGTTCCTGCCTTGCGGGGCATCACCATGGAGATCCAACCTGGTGAATTTGTTTGCCTGATGGGACCAAGCGGATCGGGCAAGACAACCTTGTTGAATATCATTGGAGGCTTGGACGAGGCTAGTCGTGGCCATGTCATCGTCGATAATGAAAATCTTGTGTCCATGTCAGAGGATAAATTAGCTGAACTACGCCT
>BTQB01000333.1:0-3356 GCA_036985655.1 Anaerolineae bacterium
AAATATCTTATCCCTCAACTTTGCAGGCAAAGTGACCCAAATTTAGGGTTAGATAAGAATACCTTTGGCTGACTCACGGGAAGATATATCATTTCTTCAGGTTTATCGAACTGCAGGGCCTCAGGGAAATCTATTTGGGGAGATAAATCAAAAAGTAGCTCTTAATTATAATAACAATTTATATGCTTGATATATCAGTTATTATTGTAAGTTGGAATGTTCGTGACTATTTAGCGGACTGCCTGCGTTCCATTTATGCAGAATTCGGCCGGACCAATCTCAAGGGAGATGTTTGGGTGGTCGATAACGCCTCCACCGACGGTACTCAAGAATTATTAAGAGATTTATTCCCCTCAACGCGGCTGCTCATCAATGATAATAATTCAGGTTTCGGCGCGGCCAACAACCAGGGTATGCAGGCCTCAATTTCAGCAAATGGCTCTGGACCTAAATACTTTTTGTTCCTGAATCCCGATACCCTCGTCCGTCCGGGCGCCATCCGCAGCATGGTCGAGTGTATGGAGAAGAAGCCTGAAGCCGGCATGGTGGGCGCTCGCCTCGTGTACGGTGACGGCCGTTTCCAGCACAGCGCTTTCCGTTTCCCTGGCCTTGGCCAACTTTTATTTGACCTGATCCCCTTGCCAGCCAGACTATATGACTCCAGGTTAAACGGCCGCTACCCGCGTCGCAACTATCGCCCCAACGGGCAGCCATTTTCGATAGACCACCCCCTTGGAGCAACCATGCTCGTTCGCCGGGACGTCGCTGAAGCTACCGGTGGTTTTGATGAATCATTCCATATGTACTGCGAGGAAATTGATTGGTGTTGGCGAATTCAAAATGCTGGGTGGGCTATTTTTACTGTGCCAAAAGCGGAGGTGGTTCACTTTGGCGGGGAGAGCACCAGGCAGATTCCATCAAGGTCCTTAGTTGACCTTTGGTCGAGCAGGGCTATGCTTTACCGGCGCCACCATGGCAGGTTAAAATTACTGATGGCTCGAAAAATCGTGCTGAACAGCCTTCGCCGAAAGGCAAAGAAGAGTAACAATAACGAGCTGATGCAAGCCTACCTGGAGGCTGCAGAAAGCTGGCTGGTGATGTAAACCACCCTGAATCTCCCTTGGAAAAGCTAGAGTGAAACCTGAAATCACGGCCGTCATTCTCACCTACAATGAAAGCGCCAACATCAAGCCGTGTATAGAAAGTCTTGAGTGGGCTGATCGACAATTGGTTATCGACGCCTTCAGCAAGGATGGCACGGACCAAATTGCCGAGGAGTGTGGCGCCGCTGTAATTCAGTCAACGTTTGTAAATTATGCTCAGCAAAGAAATGCAGCGTTGGCTGAAATCGAGACGGATTGGGTCTTTTTTGTTGATGCCGATGAGCGAGGCACGCCGGAATCAGCTGAGGAGATTTCGGCCGTCATACTGGAGGATTCTGAAGCAGGTTATTATATACCCAGGCATAATTATATCTTTGGAAAGCTAACAAAAGGCGGTGGTTGGTTCCCCGATTACCAGCTTAGATTATTTAAGAGCGGGCATGTTCATTACGAGAAGCCGGTTCACGAAATAGCCGTCGTCGACGGTCAGATAGGCCATCTCACCCAGCCGCTAATTCACTTTAATTATCAAGACCCTGCCCACTTTCACACAAAACAAAAGGTTTATGTCGATTTCGACGTCGAAGAGTTAAACCGTCAAGAGATACGCCCGAACTTTTACACCCCTTACACTCAGGCCATTCGCCAATTCTGGTGGAGGTTGTTTACTCTTGGTGGATATGTGGACGGCTTACACGGTCTCCGGTTAAGCAGCTATCTTGCTTACTATGAATACGTGAAATACCGGCGATTAAGACAGCTGCAGCAGTGAGCTGACTCTCTTCTGAAGACTTATACAACCGTATAGTTCATCCCTCTATTCTTTATTAATTCCCAGTTAAAGGTATCAGGTCTCAATCGTATTTCGGCCGTTTGTTCATCCGGCAATATGATCAGGACATGCCTCCCTTTAAGATCGATCCATTGACGACCTTGCTGGACTTGCTGCCAGTGGTTATCGATCTGCAGCGCTTGAACCATCAAATTGCCATCTTCCATAAAGCGGCAATCGACGCCGACTTGTTTCACTTTCGTATCCATTTAATACAACTCCTCATAGGAAAATTTAATCAGTTATACCAGCCAAAGATGCTGTGATTATGTCAAGGTAGGGATGATAAATCGGAATAAGGCGATTAAATCTAGGGTAATTAAGGCGGCCGCGATGAGGATGGGCAGGAGAGGAAGGAGAATTGGCCAGCGACTAGACAGAGGCGCTAAGACTGCGGCCGATCCAACTGCCACCCCAAGAGCAATCGGTATCAGCGCGGGAAAGAGATACCGTCCTTGGTGCTGAACGAAGGTGATGTTGTAGCCGATGTAAGCCATCAGGCTCAGGAGAAATAGGGAAACAAAAATTGCTGTCACCAGAGCTAGATTTCTCTTGTCAGCTCCATCATCGTTATTTTCGAGTGTACCCTTTCGTTTTTGCACTAAGAGCCAACCCAGCCCGATACAAATTGTTATTGTAAACAGCAGCAGAGGTAGATATACCCACCGGGGCATGGGCACACCCATCCAACCAAACTGCCCCCAAAAACTCTGAAAAGTTGTCTGGATAAAATTTCTCAGCAAGTAGGAAAATCCAAAAACATCGATCCACTCTTCGGTCCTTGGCTGGCCCACGACGACTGTATTGTGGGCCAAAGTACCCAAGGGATCCAGGGCGCCATAGGCAACAACGTTCCGGATCCACCAAACCAGGCCAATTGTCACTGCTGGTCCAAAAACCATCAATGCGCCCCGCCATAAGGATCGCCATTGGCCCCGATAGAGCCAAACCAGCGCTAAGGCGATCACTGGAACAAAGATATATACGGTCACTTTTGTGATGAATCCGAGACCCAGTAGAACCCCAAGAAGCAGCCACTTCCAGACTTTAACCTCCGGTTTTTTACCGGCCTCATTCACCTCCCCCGGCGCTAAAAGGATGCTCACCAAGAGAAGCAGCATACCAGCGATTAGCAATTCAGCCAGGCTGTCATTGTTAACCGCCGCTAACATTGCGACATGTTGGGGAAGAAAGGCTACAAATGCGACCGCGATCAAAGCCAACCACTTTCTATCAGGGAAAATTCGTATCGCGACCAGGTATGTTAACAGCACCACGCCCGCCCCAAGAAGCAGGGAGGCCAGACGCAGTGCCTCTAAGCGCCCTCCAAAAGCTAAGAAGACCGGGGTCAACAATAAATAATATAAAGGTGGCTGGTAATCTTCATATCGAAAGGGATCGACGCTGAATTGGGAATCGAA
>BTQB01000334.1:0-3356 GCA_036985655.1 Anaerolineae bacterium
ATAGATGGACATGATTTGCGAACTGGCCTGTTTCTCTATACCGTAAACCAGAATGATTTGTTCGCCGCCGCCAAAGGCCATGACTCCTTGCGTGAAAGATGTTGCTTCTTGCCCCGGTACAATGAGACCTTTATCCCCCCAAACCTTTTCACCACTGGGCGTTAATTTCTGTATTACAAGTTCAGGAGCGTCCGCTGAATCTTGATCCCATATCAGTGCGATATGATCTGGTGAACTCACAGTAGTTGGCGATGGGCCGACAAATCCTTCATTATTGGTTATTTGCAAACCATCTTCACCCCACAACGGTTCGCCGTCTGGCGAGAATTTGTAAGCGTAGAGATTACTGTTGCCGCTTCTCATATCTTGGAAAATTAAGATGAGGTTGCCGTCGTTATCTTTTGTAAACGCATAATCGCTAATCCAGGTATTGGATTTGTTATCGCTGACAACACGGCCGTTTTCCCCCACTGTGCATTGCCCGCCGCATCATACCGCTGTGCGTCCGCACATCATAATTTTCTCCGTTTGGGTTGGAAAACCATGCTACATAAATATCATCATTGTCGCCTGTCACGATGCGGGGAATGGCTTGATCGCCGCCCAGATTTGTCACATGGATATTTTGTGTCGGATCAGGGTTCCATCGGACGTTTATTTCTGCAGGCGGCTGGGTGGGTTCGGCGGCGGGCGGTTCTACGGTTTGGGTTGAATCTGTGGGGGGTACGGTCGTTTCCGCCGGTTCTGTGGGTGTTGAACCATTACAGCCTACTAGTAGAAATAGAGAAATGAACATTAGAAATATAGTGACTGTCTTCATCTTTTGGTAAAATATGGTCTCCTTCCTTATCGTATTTGTAAAATATATTTGATCTACTTTTTGGTAGGTATTGGTGATGTTCAACGTGGAGCTCACTTGCGTGCGAAGCACGTCAAGTGCAGCGATTTGTTCTACCCGATTTCATTGTCTTCGCTTTATGGGAATCCACACAGAGACTAGAGAGTCTTGCCCTTTAGTACCGGGCGGGTGAAAATCAAAACGAGGTATAGATGTATCCTGCTCGAATTTTGAGCCTGGTAGCCATTTGCTGAGGGCCTTGTTGGACGTTTCCCCTATCTCACGAAGGGAAGTGTCGAACACAGCATACTCCGCTGCTGGGATATCTCGTGTAACCCAACCCTCCGGAGCAGGTGTGTCGAGATCAACAGCCATTCCGGCAAGATAGCGTTCCCCAGTCAAGTCGGTTCCGCTCGTGTTGAAGAATACACCGTAGTGCGCTCCATCGGTACTGTGTGGCTTAATCTCTTCGTGCTGTGACATAAATCTGTTCATCCATAAGTCCTGGAATCCGGGATCCTCTGTATCGATCTTGACAGCATCATCCTCGACTCCCAGGACACGAAAGGCGTCTTTCTTTTCAATCCTCGGCTTCATTTCTCGTTTCTCCTCTTCGAGTAGAACTATTATTAACCTGCACACCTGCTTGATAAACTACTTAAAGTGACCCCCAATGTCAAGACCACAGATTAAGGTTACGGTCGTGTACCTCTCCCCAATGCACTGGCTAGAAAATACTCCAATGCGGAAACGGTATGGCTCTGGCAGTTTGTTTTCCTGTCTAAATCATTATCGAAAAATCCGCGTAGCAACGACGGGTTTTGTGCCGGTACCATTTGCATGAAAGCACAATTCAAAGGGCAGTTAGAAAAGCAGAACAATAGGCGGGAATTGCCAAGCTTGTGCATCCCCATACGTTTCGGCACAGTTTCGCCAATCATTTGCTGGAAGCGGTTTATGATGTTCGCACGATTCTTGGGGTGACCCTAAAAACCTGCAAAAAGATCACCTATGCTATTTGTGAACCTCAGGAACTAAAATAACCTTTCCTGTCGTGACTGTGGCGCGCCGACCCTCAGCCTGGGGGAGGACCTTGGCGATCGGATCGATTCTCAACGCCCCTACTCTTGACACAATGACCTATAATGGGGTATTCTACCATGGTAGAAGTTTATCTACCTTTGTAGAATTCGAGGTGTTTCATATGGGATTGAATATTAAAAACAAAGAAGCCCATGAATTGGCAGCCGAACTGGCAAAGCTGACCGGCAGAAGTATGACGGTGGTTGTCATCGACGCCTTGCGAACTCAGTTGAAACAGCTGAAGCGTTACCAAGAAAAGGAAACCCGCCTGCAAGAATTGATGACGATTGGCAAGCGGTGTGCCGCTCATATTCATCATCCAGCAACCGCTGTGCAGCATGGGGAAATGCTTTATGATGAAACTGGTATGCCGGGATGATTATCGATACATCCGCTCTGCTCGCGATTCTATATCAAGAGGAGGATGCGGTCTTTTTTGCCGAAGCCATCGCGGCAGCGTCAGAGTGCCGAATGTCAGCAGCAAACTTTCTTGAAGCGGCTATTAACATTGATGTGCACGGTGATGCGGAAGCTAGCCGCCAGCTAGATGCGTTTATTCGCCGCGCAGGAATAGAAATCAGATCTGTGACTCTCGAACAAGCGCAAATTGCTCGCCAAGCTTATCTGGATTTCGGGAAAGGTAGACATCCGGCCGGACTGAATTTTGGTGATTGTTTTGCTTATGCTCTCGTCAGGGAAACAGGTGAGCCGTTGTTGTTCAAGGGCACAGATTTTGGGCAGACCGATATCCCCGGTTATGAAGCACGTTCCTAAACAGAAATCGCTAGCGAACAGTACGGCTTGAACCAAAACACAGACACTTCTCTCATGTAGAGAAGGTCACTCGCGAGGATCAAGAAAACGCAATTGATGTTCTACGGCGCCGCGTCAGCGAATTATAGTTGATGGACAAGGCGAGATTATAGATTGTGAGTTGAACACACCATTTACCTATCTACGCTTGGTGATTGACAATAATCACCCTTCTTTTGACTTACCCGTGAATTCGACTTGGGTCTCCTTGGGGGCACAAAAGTCGGAGTGTCAAGAAGCTATCAGAATTCGATACGTAGTATGATTGAGATTCCTGGCACTTTTGCTTTCGGGGGATCATCACCTAATCACGATGTACTGAACTCCATCAATACCTTCAAAATCTGCATCTTGCGTCCATAGGGTGGCAACATATGCGCGCGTGGTTCCCAAAATGATGCTGTCAGCCATGGCCATCTTGAGTTCGGATGATAAATATGCGGCATTGACGGCGATATCCATGGTCAATTCGGCGATATTACCATGTGACATAATCCCGATGGCTTGTAGTGCGCTTTCTTCTCCGCGTTGGGCTAACAGACATTTGAATGCTTCGTACAAACAAACTGTCGGCACAACTAGCATATTAGTTGCCTTAATAACGAGAGCGAAGAAACTAACG
>BTQB01000335.1:0-3352 GCA_036985655.1 Anaerolineae bacterium
GGCGTTTCCGTCTGATTCAATTCATCTACCACCCCAGCGGCTTCACTTTCGCTGTTAAGAGTTGGTTCAACCTGAGCAATGGCCGTCTCCTCCTCCTGACCGCTCAATAAGCCAGGCCCGAAAATAACAGCAGCTGCAGCAATGCACAGGAATAGCAGGATTATTGCGCCAGCAGCTCCAATTAGGACAATGCTCCTATTACCCCCTTCATTTTCACTGGCTGCTGGTGGTAACGAGGCTAGAGGAGGGGGCGCTTCACTCCTCTGTGGCGGATAAGATTGTGGAGGCATTGATTGTGGGGGCGCAAGCTCGCTGCTTACGGGTGGCGGAGCAGCGATAGTTGATGGGGGTGGCTGGGTAATAACAGCGGCCGCTGCTGCAGCCGCTCCAAGTTGATCTTTTTCTACAGATCTTAAGGCAGCTGCCAATTCAGAAGCATCCTGATAACGTTGGTCCGGATTCTTGGCCATCGCTCTATTGATTACTCGAGTTAATCCAGAAGGCAGATCCGGGCGGTAAGTGAGAATATCAGGTATAGGATCATTGATGTGCATCATCATAACTGTGATGGCCGAGTCGGCTGCAAAGGGCGGTTCTCCGCTGGCCATTTCAAAAATTGTCACACCTAATGAGTAAATGTCGGTCCGGAAATCGACCGCTTCACTTCGGACCTGCTCCGGAGAGATGTACCGGGCAGTTCCGAGGACGGCGCCGGTGGCAGTATGGGTATCACCGCCAACAATCTTAGCGATGCCAAAATCGGTTAAAATCGCCTGCCCGTGAACGTTAATCATCACATTAGCGGGTTTAATATCTCTATGGATTATGCCCTGCTTGTGAGCGTAGTGGAGCGCGTCAGCCACTGAGGCTGAGTAATTAATGATGTCATCCTGCGGCATAATCCGATCTGATTTAGTCAGCCGAACCATTCTTTGCCTCAGGCTTTCGCCCGGCACAAACTCAAAGACAATATAATAGGTTGAGCCATCATTATTGAAGTCATAAACCTGGATGATATTTTCGTGGCGCAGTTTGGCTACTGCGGCCGCCTCTTCCTCGAAGCGGCGCACAAATTGGGGATCATTGGATAAGTGGGAATGGATCAATTTCACGGCAACAATTCGGCGAAGATTAGGGTCGTAAGCCTTATATACGGCCGACATGCCACCTTCGCCAAGAAGCTCTTGAATCTGATATCGGTCTCCCAATGTTTTACCGATCCAACCTGAATTATTCATACGGACACTCCGCTCATGGCTTAATATTGGATTGCAAGGGTTTTACTTAAAGAAGCTGGTTTGCTAGACCAACAGCTATTTATGGTTCGTTGGCATTTGTTGGAAATTTGCTATATTCAACAACTACCACACCTATATTATCGGTTCCGCCGTAAAAATTGGCTTTATCGATGAGTTTATCTGCGGCCGTTTCTAACTCGTCAAGCTGAAGTAGATCTCTAATCTCATTTGGATCGCGGATCATCTCCCAAACACCGTCGCTGCAAAGGAGCAGTCTATCACCTGCTTCAATTTCACTGGCCAGTAAATCCACAGGCACATCTGCCTGGCTACCTAAGGCCCTGGTAATTACGTTGCGATGAGGATGGTCATAAATCTCTTCAGTCAGAAGGTGACCTTCCTGAACCAATTCCCACACATAAGAATGGTCATTAGTAATTTGAGAAAGATCATCCCCGCTAAGCCGATATGTTCGACTATCCCCTACGTTAGCTACAACAAGGGTGTTTCCAAAAATAATGGCGCAGGTAACTGTACAACCAAGGTTCCCGGCAGTACTTGGATTTTTAAGAGCATAGTCGTAGATCGCCTTATTGGCTTCCTCGACCGCCATTTCCAGTCGTCTTGCTAAGATGCTAGCCTGAGAAGGTAATTCTTCAGCTTCCCCACCGGGATTAAACAATGCGGTTGCTGATGAATCATCTTGCTCAATCATAAAAGCAAGATTTTCATGGATTGTATTTACCGCAAGCTGGCTAGCAATTTCACCAGCCTTATGCCCACCCATGCCGTCAGCAACGATGAACAATCCTAATGCTTCACCTTTTTCCGGTGATCTGATGGAAGCAAAAACGCTGTCTTGATTAACTTCGCGCAGTTTACCAGTATCTGTCCCAGTAGCCGCCCTGAGTAATATTTTATTTCCCATAATCCTTGGTTGAGGTGAATTGTACAGTTTTAGGAGTAAGTGGACAACAGCTTGCTTAAATCTATTCCTTTCCCAGGAGTTGACGTAGATATTCAATGGCATCTTTGTCGGATAAGAGCCATCTGGCCAACTCATCGTGAGATTGGTCAGCCAGCCAGGCCTGGTATGTGTTCCTGGGTAGGTCTCGGAAGAAAAGGACAACCACGATTCGGCGGCCGTCGATCTGGCGCTGACCATAGTAGGCGGTGGTTAATATACCCGGAAGCGATCCCCCTTTGAAGCCGATGATCGAAAATTGGTCCTGATTCTCCGGAATTTCAATTGGCCATTCCAATGCTCTACGAACAATAAAATTTACGTAAGGTGTTGCTAACTCGTTGTTAAATATTTGGCTTAACAATCGAGCGTAATCCCTTGGGGATCCCTTGGCATTGAGATTTTCAGCATACAATTTCCAAACATCATAGGAGGGCTGTCTTCTCCTCCAGGCAATCTCCTCAATCCGGAATTCCTTGTCTGTCACAAATTTGGTTGTCAAGGCCATAACATCTTCGGCGAAAAGGGCTGGATTGGTTATATAACTCTCGACTGCGGACCGGTTGCTGCCAATTCTTTCATGGTTGGCCAGGATAAGAAATTGTCCTATCCATGGACAGGGAGCAGTATGACTCTCTAAACCCAACTCTATTATGGTTTCTTCAAGCTTATGCTGGCCTATTGCAAGATGAATGAAATCTGCAGCAGCATTTGAACTATGCCGGATCATCATCCCTGGTATTTCTTCGAGCGGTGTCGCTGGCGGATCCCCGACTATCAATTTCTTTTCTTCCAATTCATTCATGGCCCTATCATGAGCGCCTAAATCTATCCGGGGCAAGTAGACCTTTTCCAGATCATCAAGGTTGACCCAACTGGAGGGATCTAAAACGCCATCTTCAATTGCCTTGGCGTAGGCGATCAGGTTGATAATCTTAACAACTGAGGCGAGGGGCATTGGTTCATCCGGGTTAAGATAGAATCCCTCCGATTCTCGTCCAATCTCAAAGGCAGCGACTCCTACAGTTTCCGGCGCCTCAATCAGGCGGAGTAAAGCAGGTTTCACCTCCGGGGGTATTATGGTTTCATCTAATGATATAGCCGGCAACTTGATCGTCTTCGGAGTGTTACTTAATGTCGCCAGCGGTAA
>BTQB01000336.1:0-3352 GCA_036985655.1 Anaerolineae bacterium
GGGGTCTGACAATCGCTTTAAGCTGGCTGATTTAAAAACAGGTCTCTTTCCGATACCAGATCTTGGCCATGAACAAAGATGGTATTGGGAGTACCACCTTTCTCAGACTACCATGCGATGACGGTGAATGCTCATCACCTTATTGAGTTTTATTTTTAATTGGGGCGAGTAAGATCGTAGACAAAATTTAGGACTTCATCCCAGCTCCCAAAACTATTGGGATATTCCCCTTGCAACAATCGGCCGATTTGTTCTATCGTTTTAACGCCGTCCATTTGGTTGAGCGCAAAGAGCTCGATCTGCTCTAAATCTGAAAGTGATGGCTTGATGATGGAAGCTCCATTCCGGATAGTGCTGTTCCTGGACGAATCTTCATAAAAGGTAGATTGATTGAACTCAGCTATTTTCTCCCCTGAGTCGCCATCTGAGTGAATGCGTGTATGCCAGCTCCAGATGTAAATCCCTCCCTCCAAGTGAGCGCTGATATCTAGATATATTACATCTCCCTTGTCAATATCGACAGGTTTTTTAAGAGGGAAGAAGCCCCGGCCGTAAACATCGGCGTACTTTTTTAAATCTGGGCCGTTCGAAAAACCTATCTCCTCGGTAAGATCGCTGTCAAACCAGATAAACCATCCGTGGGCGGCGCCAGGGCTCTCAGCTCTGAACCGCATGTCCACCCGATCCAGATGGGGACTCTCAACCGCACTGTAGTCCAACTCAAACCATACCTGGGGCTCTACCAGAAGATTCCTTGAGGTAAGCAAATCTGTGTTGTCAGCGCTCCAACCATTGAGGGCTATCTCCTTAGCAGCCTCCATTTTGAGCCCATAAGGAACAGCCCAGGGCTTAAGTAGCTCTTTGTAGAGGAACGGGGCAGACACCAGGGCAGCCCATAAAGTATCCGATTTAGGTATTAAACGACCTTTTGGGCCAAGATGGCGGGTCCGGGCATCGATGATGGAAGGTATATGATTATCGAAGGGTGGTAAGATGCCACGAAGATCGGACACGATAATGTCCGCCGGTTCGGGAAGGGTGATGTTGGTAGAAAGATCCTGAAAGAACTGGATACGGTCCCCGAATCCGTTTTCCCTGGCAAGATCCCGAGCTAAATGGATGGCGTCGCTGGCCTCAACGGCAAAAACCTTTCGCGCTCCAAACTTGCAGGCCAGAAGGGCATGAATGCCCGTCGCCGCTCCAATATCAAGGATAACAGAATCGGGATTAATAACCGCTTTTAGAGCAAGAGCGTATGGATCCATACGGGCCCTATCAGCAATCATTTGACCGTATTCCCTAAGGCTGTACATGAGAAGAAAAGGATGAAGGATAAAGGCTGAAGGATGAAAACATCAGTCTATGGACCTGTTTGCCTTCCTTAACCCATGTTTACTCTAGGAGCTGCTTTTTCTTTGTTTCGAATTCCTCGTCAGTAATGACGCCTTTCTCATGTAAATCGGCCAGGCGTTCAAGCTCTGCTATATAGTCGTCTTCTTCAGCATCGGCTTTTTCAACCTGGTCCCACTCTTCGTCGGTCATCTCTTGCTTCTCGATGTTCAGATCATCCATGGCCTGTTCGAGCTCTTCGTCGGTCAGCTCTTCAGCCGTTTTACCTGTATGTTCTTCTACGCGCTCTACATCTTTCTTGCTTAATTTGTGAGTGCCAAGAGCAACTAAACCGCCAACAAGAATGATCCTTCTCCTCCTGCGTCGTCTACGTCGACGGCGCACCATTCTGGCAGTCATGCGTCTGGCCGCCATGCGGCCCGGGCCTCCACGTCTCATATTACACCTCCAGTGTGCCTAAAATATATTTTTTCAGTTTATCAGGATAATATGCCAAGTGTTAATCAAGTAATTCGATGATAACAGTAACAATCAACTAATATTTGAAGTATCGATTATATCCCATCGGCGCTAACATCAAATACCGCGGCAATTACCCCGGCATTTGCCGCGGTATCTGCCACCAGAGTCGGGTTGAACGGTAAAGCAACCGAGTATTTTGTTGGCGATATTCCTGGCTCTATGACTGGCAGTCCTGTGATGACTGCCAGTCATTTCAGAAGAATTGTTCTTCCCCGGTGACAACCATCATGGTTCTTTAATGACGTTTGTTACTAGAGAGTCGACGGCCGCGGACGTAAACTAATCCTCAATAGTTAATCGTTCAAGTCACAACATGGCTTATGGAGGGGTTTGAAGCGCGGTCATTGCATCGGGGCAAACGCTGCCTCTAAGCCAACGATTATAATGGATCAGATCCGAGTTTTGATTATTGACGAACATGGGGCCGTTCGACGCGCCCTGGCTACACGCCTGGGATCCTATCCGGAGGTGAAGGTGGTGGCTACGGCCGGCAGCTTCCAGGAAGGCTTGGAGCGCGCATGCGCGCTGCAGCCAGACGTGATACTGCTAGAGTTAAAAGGAAAGAGCGGCCGCCATCCTGAACAGGTTGGTGAGATGACCAAGGCCCTGGCTGGTAAGCCGGCAGGCATCATCGTTTTGACCTCATATGCTGTTGATGAGGAGCGAGCTGCTGCCTTAAATGCGGGCGCTCGCAGATACCTGGTGAAGCACATTGATTCAGCCCTGCTGGTAGCCGAGATCGTGAGTGTTGCCGAAGAAGTTGCCAGCCATAAGACAACAGAATGTTAATAAATTAGGAATTTCACTATGAAAAGGGATTTAATTAAAGATTGGATGACACGGGATGTGCAAACGATTACGCCGAATACGACCGTGCCAGAAGCCCACAGGCTGATGACCCAAAACAATATCCGGCGTCTGCCCGTTCTGGATGGCGGAAGGTTGGTAGGCATCGTGACTCGGGGTGACGTTCGTGGCGCCGAAGCGTCTGACGCCACAAGCTTAAGCATCTGGGAGCTAAATTACTTGCTGAGCCGGCTGGAGATCTCCGAGGTAATGACAAAAACCCCCATTACCGTCTCGCCGGAATCGACCATACGGGAGGCTGCCCAAACGATGTTGGATAACAAGATAAGCGGTCTACCGGTTGCTGACGATGAGGGCAAGGTGGTGGGAATCATCACCGAGTCAGATATATTCCGCCTGGTGGTCACGGCCTGGAGCGAAGATTAATCCAGGTTAAAAGAAACTGGGGATAGTTGTAGGGTCTGGTTGACCCAGGGATCAATTAGCCAAACTGGGAGCTTTGATAAAACAGAGGCAAATTAGGCGTTGGGCTGGTTATAATCAGCCTGTCGGCTACTGTAACAGTCGCCAGACGGCCGATGATGGAGCTGATGCCCCCATCTATAATATTCATGAGCAGTTCTCTTCTGTAGGTTGAACTGTTAGTTCGACCCGCAAAGTGACAGTTTGCGCT
>BTQB01000337.1:0-3346 GCA_036985655.1 Anaerolineae bacterium
CCTGGCGGCGATGTACGATCTCGATCGTAACCTTTTTGGCCTGGCTCTAAGTAAGACTGAAGAGTAAATACTTTTTCCAGTCTTTACAAAAAACCGCTGGTCATTGTTGATCTGTAACCAGGGGTTTTCATTTCTATGACCGGCCGGCAGCTATTAATAATGTATCTTGCGCGGCAGTTCTTTGGCCTGGCTTACCCAAGATTCCACTTGAGATTCCGTTGGAAGCTTTCGAACATGCTTCTTCTCACGGTTAATCTTCTCCAAAGTAGCGTGCAGGTTTTGGGGATTGCGCTGGGCCAATTCAGGAACAGTATCGACTCCTGCCGCTTCCAGCAGTTCTGCATATTGCGCGGCAACCCCTTTGATCCTAAAGAGGTCGGCGTAATTCACCCAGCTAAGAACGAGCTTGGAACTAATTCCGGTCTGCTCAGCAATTTCACTCCTGCCATTTGGGGTAGAACCTTTATCCAATAAGTCTGCCGGCGTCTCCAACCCGATTTCACTTAGAGATTGGGCATATTTGGGCCCAATACCCTCGATATGAGTGAGGCTTCCTTTGAGAGCTGGATACTCATGGGGTGTTTCGGCTGGCGCTTCCGCTTCCTCGGCTTGTTCTTCTTTCAGAGAAATCACCGGTGGTGGAACCGCGGCCGATTCCTCTTCGATGACGGGCTCTTCAGCTTCGACAACAACGCCCTCAGGCTCTTCGGCGCCAGTCTCTACTGCTTCTTCTGGTGGAACGGGCGCTGAGGGTTTTACTTCCGCGAGTTCACGGGCTTTCTGCTCACCCCGTACTCGGAAGGCGGTGAAAATTGTTATTAAACCACCTACAATGGCTAGAATGCCCAAAGCGACCGGCAATGAAAAGGTCAGCTTTATTGAATTTGCCAGGAGGACGAAACCCAAAATTATCGTGAGAACGCCCAACAAGCCTGTTCCCCAACCTGCTCCTTGAAAAGCCTGGATGATGCTAACAGTACCCATCATCAGTCCCACGATACCGAGAACGATGACAAGGGTATTGCCCACGATAAGGGTCATCCCAATCGGCGCCTGGAGGACCAGGAGTCCCGCGATTATTCCGATGACACCAACAATGAGTTTCCAACCCCACCGGGAGCTGTCAATGAATATGCCTACTATCTTAAAGATACCGGCAATGAGCCAGTAAATACCCAATATCCTCACAGCAACCACGGCGCTTATTCCTGGATAGGTCAGAAACAAGATTCCCGCAAGGAGTAGAACGATGCCTTCGACAAGGATCAACCACCAGGGTGTCTGAACCTCCTCAAAGGGTGATACGGTTTCGGTTGACATAATATCCCTCCTTAAATTGTTGCTTTGTAATAAAGTTTATGCGTATATATTATAAACTCTTGGCCACATTGAAATGTGGTCTTAATGAAACCTCCCGGAGGTGAAAAAACCTCCGGAAGGATCTTGACCCTAGTATATAAACTTATTAATCTTCTTCCTCATCTGAAGCAGTTTCCTCGGTTTCTCCTTCGACGACATCCTCATCATCTTCCACTACAGCGGCGATGGAGGCTACGACCACACCTTCCTCGGTGGCGTCAAAAGAGCGAACTGCGAAGCCATCTTCGGTCGCCACGAATTGGCCGCCATAGACCTCATCGTCGGTGACTACAATTTCAGCGCCTTCAACCATGTCCTCACCGGCCGCTACCCGGCTGAACTCGTAACCTTCTTGGGTAGCCAGGGCAGAATAGGCTACTTCATGACCGGCTTCTAGCTCGCTGGCGATATCAGCACCCAATTCAGCTGCAAACAAGTCCGCCCCTTCTTCTTGCAGTTGTTTCTCAACAGCGGCTACCCAGGTATGATCAACGACGGCAATAATAGCCGAAGATCCAGGGGTCAAACCTTCGCCCACGGTCTCCAACCTTTCGTCAGGAAAGCCCGAATCCTTGAGTTTCGCAGTTAGCCCGCCGACTAAGGCGCCAACGGCCGCGGGAACGACCAGGAGAGGACCGGCAATTATGCCAATTGCTGCCCCGGTAACGCCGCCAATAACAGCGCCTTTTCCACCGCCTATATCGGCCGTTTCTTTAATATGCAATTTACCCTTTTGATCTTTACGGATAACGGCCGCGTTTTCAATCTTGATGAGTTTATCTTTTCGGGCCTGTTTTAGCTCTTTTAATGCTTGATCGGCCGCTTTTTCATCATTAAAGGCGGCTACGATCAGTTGAACTGGTACGTCACTCATGCGTGAATCTCCTTAAAAAGTGGATGTAACAATAAAAGTTTGGCCCAGACATCGAGCGGCAAGAAGGGGAAGGATTATTACTGCTGCCCCAGGCACAGGAAGAAATGCTGTACCATCTTTGAAAAAACTTTCGAGGTTATTAGCCAGCACCCACTAAATGACCGCTTCTTGTTCAGGTTACCCCTAATCGTACACAATAATCGTTAAGAATTCCAGTTAATCGAATAAGAGTTTCAACAGAAATTGTGACCTGTAAAGATAATGTGTTTAAAAATATAATAGAACTAAGCCAGCAGAAACGATCGCTCTCAACTGCTGGCCTGGATCTGAAATATGATGAATTAGATCCAGACAACCGTATCGGCCGTCAGTTCACCACCTGCATCGCCCGTATTCACGGTGCCAATGGGTTCTACCAGCAAGATGCTGCATTCGTTAGCGGCCGATGGCTTATGTTCGACACCTTTGGGCACGACGCACATCTCACCGCTTGAGAGGTGAATATCTTCATCCCGGAAGTGAATTACCATCGACCCTTCTACCACGAAAAACAGCTCATCGGTCTCCGCGTGGCTGTGCCAGATAAAATCACCCTGAATTTTAGCCAGCTTAATATGGTAGTCGTTCATTTGAGCCACGATCTTTGGCGACCAATGATCGGCAAATCGAGAAAGTTTCTTTGAGAGGTTAATCACATCTACCGGCATTCAAGACTCCTACCTGTCCATTTTTAAGGTTACGGACCGTGTCGCTCTTACCTTGGCTCTCTATTAGATCATCCAGGATTGTGAGGATCAATGGACTGAGTCAGGGTAGAGAGGGTTTTATTCCTGATCCTGGTACTCTTCTATTGGAATACAGACGCAGAACAGGTGGCGGTCGCCATAGACGTTATCAATTCGGGCTACGGCAGGCCAAAACTTGTTTTCGATGACCCATGAAGATGGGAAGGCAGCCTGTTTTCTTGAATAAGGACGATTCCAGTTATCACCGGCTATCATCATAGCGGTGTGGGGCGCTCCTTTGAGAGGATTCGACTCTCGATCGGCGCGACCCTCTTCAATATCAGCGATCTCTTGTCGAATTGAGATGAGGGCGTTGCAAAAGCGATCT
>BTQB01000338.1:0-3336 GCA_036985655.1 Anaerolineae bacterium
TTTTTTGTAAGTGTTGGCGCCATAATAGTTATTTCCTTTTGATAATGATTGAATAGCAGTATGTCGTTAAACCAAAGAAGTTCACATAAAAAGATTGCCTGGTTGAGAAGGGAGGCAGTCCCGAAGAATGGTTAGATATTAGGGGGATAATGGGTGGATTACTGCAACTGGGACTACAAATTGACCAAAGGCTTCATCCACAGAGCCATTTTCCATTAATACTTCTTTTTCATCATACTGGGCATCGGCAAATGCGACCATCACTAATCCTCTCGCCTCCAATCTATCAATAGAGCTGGTTTAATAACGGCGCAAAATAGGCCATTCAAGCCCGCTATTTGAAATTTGTAACCGTCCAGAGGTGGGATCGAGAATGGTGTAAAATGCGCTCAAAAAGAGCTGTGATCGTGCGCCCAGGGCAATGAGACAATTTGTGCTGGTGGGCGCTGCTGAAGGTTTGACACCTTTTAAAGCCTGAGCCCTAATGGCTGTTCGGCAGGAGGCCATAAAAGGAGCAGCAAGAACGCCTTTTCCGGTAACATCGGCGGTCACAATATGGACTTGATCAGGCTGGTCCAAATGAAAGATGAAATCATAAAAGTCTCCCCCAACCTGGCGGGCGGAGCGATAATCGGCCGCGAATTCCCAACCAGGAATATCGGGGAAGAGATCAGTTAAAAAACTTAGCTGGATTCGCCTGGTGATATTTAACTCTTCCTCAAGTTTCTATTTCTCAAATTCTTCACCTATCATGCGGCGCAGCCGCCTTGACATGATCGACGCACCTGGATGACGCACCTGGATCGCAAAATCTGGTGATTTGCGAACCAGCTTCCGAATATGAGTACGATCCACAGGTAGCACCGCAGCTCTCCGGGAGGTTTCTGGTCTCGTTCCACTTATTTTGTTTGACGCTTGAATAACGGTATGTTAAACTCTCATAGTTCTATTAGAAGAAACTCGGTTTCTCGTGTCGAAACCTTTGGCGCTTCCTTTTAATTGACAAAGCCATCACTTTATACCATTGAAGCTCTCCAGCGTGGATTAGGGGTTCTCGCGCTCTTCAACCGTGAATCGCCGGCGCTGTCTCTGAAAGAAATAGTGGATAGGGCGGGATTAAACAAATCAACAGCTTTTCGAGTAGTTTCTACCCTGGTATCGTCCGGATATCTTGAAAAAGATCCCAACACAAAGCGATATCGGCCAGGACTGAAAGTGTTACAGCTGGGATTTACAGCAATTTCAAGTTTGGAATTCAGGCAAGTCGCACGCCCATATATCTCAAGATTATCTACTGAAACCAATGAAACAGTGAGTCTTGGTGTGTTAGATGAAATGGAAGTGGTTTACGTCGATAGGGTGCGGGCGCGGCGAATGATAGTCGGCGTTATCTTAGGACTGGGCTCGCGGATACCAGCCCACTGTGCATCCTTGGGGAAGGTGCTGCTGGCCTTTTTACCAGCTGACGAGTTGAAAGAAAAAATCTATCAGAGCCAGCTCCTGCCTTGTACATCCAACTCGATTAATGATTATGCATCGTTGGAAAGAGAATTAGCGAACGTTCGTGAGCAAGGTTACGCGACGAATAACGAGGAATTAGAAAGTGGATTAAGAGCTGTCGCTGCCCCTATATGGAATCACAACGAGCAAGTTGTAGCTGCAATTAATGTCAGTGGATCTGTCAGGACAATCTCGCCCGAAAGAATTGAGAACGAGCTTGCCCCAAAAGTTTGTGATGCAGCTGATCAGATCTCCCAGTCACTTGGATATGGAAGCGATCGATGAACTTTGATCTAACTGATCAGCAGGTTTCGCTGAAGAAAAGTGCTGGCAAATTTGCCCATGAGCAGATAGCTCCCGTTGCTGCTCGGAACGATCGAGAGGAGATATTTCCTTCGGAGATTCTGGAGTCCTTAAA
Source organism: Anaerolineae bacterium (assembly GCA_036985655.1). Taxonomy (GTDB): domain Bacteria; phylum Chloroflexota; class Anaerolineae; order Promineifilales; family Promineifilaceae; genus UBA11865. Next base: position 1,919 of record BTQB01000338.1, read on the forward strand.
GCCAACCGGTTTTATGACACCAACTTTACCTCGAGAAATAGGTGGATCTGGCAGTGACTATATCGGCGAGGCGCTGATCTTTGAGGAGATAGGCCGGGTTTGCTCATCTGTTCGTACTATTCTATCGGTTCATAATTCGCTTTGCGCGTTGACTATAAGATCTTGGGGCAGCGAGGAACAAAAAGAGCATTATCTTCCCAGGTTGGCCCAGGGTAGGATGCTTGGCTGTTTTGCCCTGACTGAGTTTACGGCTGGATCCGAGGCGACAAACCAGAATCTTTTAGCTGAGAAAGAAGGCGATCATTGGTTGTTGAACGGACGAAAAGCCTGGGTGTCAAGTGGAACCGAAGCGGATATCTGCCTTCTTTTTGCCCAAACTAATCCAAGTTTGGGGTATCGGGGAATCACAGCTTTCCTGGTGCCAACGGATAGCCCGGGGTTTGAAGCTGAAAAAGTTCAAGGGAAGACAGGTCTTAAATCTGCCCATACAGCCCACCTGTCCCTGAGGGATGTTAGCCTGGAGGACCACTTAACCTTGGGCAGGGTTGGGGAGGGATTTAAAATTGCCATGAGCGCTCTGGATAACGGCCGGTACGGTGTTGCCGCAGGCTGCGTCGGCCAGGCCCAGGCTTGCCTGGACGCATCTATAGAGTTCGCTCGAAAACGAAAAGCATTCGGTAAGCCAATCGCTTCGAAACAGCTTATCCAGGGGATGTTGGCTGATATGGCCACGGCCGTTGATGGTGCACGACTGTTGGTTTACAGGGCTGGCCATGCAAAAAATCAGGGACGGCCAAATACTTATGAGACATCGGTGGCAAAGCTGGTTGCCACTGAGACGGCGGTCAATGTAGCCCGAAAAGCAATACAGATCCATGGGGCTGCTGGTTACACGGATGAATACGCTGTAGAGCGGCATCTGCGGGACGCCCTGGCTACAACAATCTACGAAGGGACCAGCCAGATTCAGAAGTTAATCATCGGCCGTCATTTGACCCAGGAGAGCGCCTTTGCCTGATACACTCCTTGCTGGAATCAAGATCCTGGACCTTAGTCGCGTCTTGGCTGGGCCTTACTGCACCATGCTTCTAGGCGATTACGGCGCGGAAGTGGTAAAGGTCGAACAGCCTGGCACAGGCGACGGAACGCGCCAATGGGGTCCACCCTGGATCGATAGAGAGAGTGCTTATTTTCTCAGCGTAAACCGCAACAAGCGAAGTTTGACATTAAATCTTAAGACAGCTGTTGGTCAGGAGATTCTAAGGAAGCTAGCACGCAAGGCTGATGTATTCATCGAACACTTTCGGTTCGGTACCGCCAAGAAAATGACTACCTACTACCAGACACTCTCTTCAGAGAACCCTGGACTCATCCATTGCTCAATAAGCGGCGATCGGAAGAACAGCGTGGAGGGCAAG
>BTQB01000339.1:0-3300 GCA_036985655.1 Anaerolineae bacterium
GAACTAATCTCGAATAGATTTGCGCCGGCATCGACTAGGCTCGCAGCAGCCTTTAAAGTAGTCGAACTCACGCTGGAGGTGCTAAAGTTTAATGTGTCGGTAATAAGGCCCGTTAACAAACATTGGGCAATATCTGCGTTGATATCGACGCCCAAGAGGGGGAACAGCTGATGAAGTACTTCGGTAGTTGAGCTGGCCTGACTATCAATTATATTGATGATGCCATAGTTGGTATTGGTCACATGGTGATCAATATTTATGATTGGCGGTTTGGGATGATCTAGGTCTGCACATGCCTGGCCTAATCGCATCTCGTCAGCGGCATCCAGAGCTATCAGAAGATCATGATTTACATCTCTGGGAGGTGTTGTCCGAATGAGATTGATATTAGGTAGGAAATTAAAACGAAGGGGCAACTTATCATCACAGACGAGGTCGAAGGAGATATTCAGCTGTTCGAGGGCAAACCCCGTGGCAAGAAGCGAACTGATTGCATCACCATCTGGTTGAATATGTGTTGCAACCAGAACCCTGTCAGATCGATCCAATACCTCGGCGATGGCAGCCACGGTTTGTGGATCCATCATAGTTACTCCTCAGCATCTCGATCAAATTCATCTGGAATATCCAGACTGTCTAGAAGTTGGCTTACTCGTTCTGCGTGAGCCAGGGTCGGATCCCAATGAAAATGAAGCTGAGGAACTGTTCGTATAGTTAATCTTTTGGCCAATTCACGGCGCAAGAAACCAGAGGCGCCGTTGAGTGCGGCCATAACCTCGCTCTCTCGAGTATCATCACCTAGAGCGCTAGCGTAAATATCCGCATACTGCAGCTCGCGATCAATTCGGACCTCGGTGATCGTCAATCCCTGTAAACGAGGATCACGAATTTCTCGATGGACCAGCTCGCTCATGATTGTCTGGATTCGATCTGCAGTACGCTTTTGACGGACCTTACTCATTGTTCACTTCTTTGAGTAACAAAGAATTCTATAATGTCGCCTGGCTCAAAATCTTTCCAGCCTTCAATGCTCACACCGAATTCAAAGCCAGTTCGAATTTCACGAACATTTTCCTGGTGGTGTTTTAAACTTCCGACCTCGCCAGTAAATAGTAGCTGATTATCCCTAATCACCCGCCCGCTAGCGTTTCGTCTCGCCTCGCCGGTCCGCATATAGCAGCCTGCAACAGCTCCAATGCCGCGAATTTGAAAAACCTCTCGGACCTCTGCTCGGCCGATGACTACTTCTTCAAATTCAGGCGCCAACAGGCCCTTCATAGCTTTTTCAACATCCTCGATCAATTTGTAAATAATGATGTAACTATTTATTTCCACTTGTCTGCTGCTTGCTGCAACCTTCGCCGCCGGGTCCACATCTACGTTAAAACCCAGAACAACAGCATCAGAAGCAGCAGCCAAATTAATATCATTTTCGGATATGTCACCCGTGGCGGCGCGCAAGAACTCAAGCGACACTTCATCCGTATTTAATTTTTTGAGGGAGTTCACGATCGGCTCCAATGATCCCTGGACATCCGCCTTCAATATTATGCTGAGAGTTTGCGTTTCCCCCTCTTGAAGCCGACTGAAGAATTCTTCTAGACTAATGGGAGCGACCTGAGTGGAAGATCGTACGACTTTGCCTGCTCTTTCGTCGATAATCTTCCTAGCAATTTTTTCACTTCCCACTGTAATAAACTGCTCTCCCGCTTCTGGAATTCCATTCAGACCCGAAACGGAAACAGGCTCTGATGGTTGGGCAAATCTGATTTGCCTTCCAGTAAAATCGTACATAGCCTTTAATCGCCCATAATGCTCCCCAACCAGGAGAGTATCTCCTGTTTTTAAGCATCCATTTTGGACCAATAGAGTCGTCATGACACCCCGTCCCTTTTCTAGCCGAGCCTCCAATACTGTACCCGAAGGCGTTGCCCTTGGATTAGCTTTTGGTTCAATTTCCTCGGCTGTGAGAACAATCGCTTCAAGCAAGTCATCAATGCCCTTTTGCTCTTTTGCTGATACTGGAATAACGAGTGTCTCGCCTTCCCACTCATCGGGCGTCAAGCCAGCTTCCAGCAGCTGCTGCATAACTCGGTTCTGATTGGCTGATTCTAAGTCCATCTTGTTTAGAGCAACGATAATTGGAACCTTGGCCGCCTGTGCATGGTCAAGGGCTTCATAAGTTTGAGGCATCATTCCATCATCGGCCGCCACCACCAGGATGGCAATATCCGTTGCTTGGGCCCCTCGTGCACGCATAGCAGTAAAGGCCTCATGACCCGGCGTATCGAGAAATGTGATGGTCTGTTCATTGTATTTGACTTGGTAAGCGCCTATGTGTTGGGTAATCCCACCCGCTTCATCAGCTTGCACATTGGTATGGCGAATAATATCTAGTAAGGAGGTTTTTCCATGGTCTACGTGACCCAGCATGGTGATTACCGCTGGTCTTGGCTCGAGGTCACTTTCCTCTTCTTCCGCTAAAATTCGGCGCCAGGCAGGCTGCTCTGCTTCTTCTTCAGCCTCAACCGGCTCAACGATTAACGGAACCACCTCGAAACCCATTTCTACAGCAACGATGGCAGCCGTATCAAAATCAATCTGCTGATTGATGTTGGCCATAATGCCATTGTTCATTAGCTGCTTGATTAGATCGATGGGGCTAACGTCCATCGACACAGCTAGCTCTCTAACAGTTATATAGTCTGGGACTTCAATCAAAGTCTCTGTCATCTCCAAAACCCTTATTTCGCTTCCAATGCCTAGCAGAGAACATAACCACCCCCAAAAACAGGATGTTTTTAATTGATTCTAAGCAATGAAATAGCACCAGGAAGATTTTGCCTAGACTCTTGCTATCTCACTTAGGTTCAAGTGTTAAGCCTGGACCCTCTATTCGTTCAAATATGGCCTATTCGACAGGCCGATCTTTATAAACTGATTGACGTTCGTCCGCTGATAATTCCGTCTTTAGCGCCCGATCCAGGACCTTGCTCTTCAAGGCTTGGTCCCAGCACTGCGGCTTGTCACATAGGTAGGCGCCTCGACCATTTCTCTTGCCGGTGGGATCAACCAATACACCGCTATCATTTGTTCGTACGATTCTTACCAATTGTCGTTTGTCTTTCCTATCGTGACAGACGATGCATGTGCGCATTGGTATATGCTTTTCTCGAATTTTTTTCGCGCCCACACCGATCCTTTAGAAAGCAATACAAGGTTAAATGTCCTCTTCCTCGATTAAATCGTCAACTTCAATGTCGTCAACTTCAATGTCGTCAACTTCAATGTCGTCAACTT
>BTQB01000340.1:0-3270 GCA_036985655.1 Anaerolineae bacterium
GAACGAGGTAGCCATGCAACGATTCCAACGAATAATTCTGTCGTCCAATTCGGAGATTTTGTTCGACCATTTGTTGGCGAAGTTGGTTGTTAGTGAGCAGTTCAACCGCCTGGTCGGCCGCCTTTTCGATAATCGGTTGGGCCACCTGGGCCAGGCCCAGGTTATCACGCCCCTGAAGCTTGGATCCTAAAGAAGCTGCCTGAATTCCTTTATCTCTGATGTCGCTGATATAGACCGGGTACTCGAAGAGCAAAAAAGGCAGGCGTGCCCGGATCGCTTCTAGTAATTGATTGCCCCAGCCTTCCCACAGACTCGGGTAGGTCACAAAATCGGCATAAACATAAGTGTCCCAAAATGAGTAAACTTTCTGCCCATTTATGGAGTGACGCCTTCCTGCAACGAGATCTTCAATAAAAAGGGTTTCAATTCCAAGCTTTTCTGCCTTTCGCTCTAGTCGACCCCGATAGAGACCAGTGACTTCATCTACAGCATGACCGGCAAAAACCAGGACTATGCGGCTATTTTCGTTGAAAGGACGGCCGTCATACAGACCGCGCTCTTGCAGCACAGCTCGCCGCTTTGGGCTGTCAAGTGCTTTGACAAAATCGATAGCCAGTTCGATACCCTTACGAGGTACGATCCGTGTCGCCTGTAATATGAATAGGTCACCATCCCTCAATCCGATCCTCTGGCGAAAGTCTCTGTTGTACTCATCTGGCAGCCATCGATCGGACTCAAAATCAAATACATTAGGCACGACTGTGGCCTCAATGCCCTTTCGAGCCGATAACTCGCGTTGGGCCAGCGTGTTGATGACAACATGTTGGATTTGCTGGTCGCGCGGTGGTAAATACTTATCGGCGATCTCAAGCGCCTTTGCACATGTTAGCGCCACCCCATCCACTCGCTCCCAGTAGAAATCATGGTTATGGGCAACTGCGGGCAGCTGGAATTCACGCATTACCCTGGTCAAAGCGACAGACAACGCCGGACTGGCAGCCACCGACCAAACATTCTGTGGGATGAGAAAGTCAATTTTTTTCTCAACAATAAACTTGCGCAGCTTAACTGAAATGGATTCTACCTGGCTAGCCACCTCGCTGTTGTAAGCTGTTTCATCATAGTCGCTCAAAGCGATAAAGGTATTGCGGTAAAGTCTCTTGGCGGCCGGAAGGTGATGATGGATCTCTTTTATCAACGTTCCTTCGACAGTCCCCAGGTCACCAGCGCAAAGATGGACTTGGTGCCCCATCTCTTCCAGTACCTGCTTCCATTTGTCGATTTCCAGCGCAACGCCATCCGTTCCGCCAACTCTATAGTGAATCACTCCAATTCGCTTCACTTATCATCCTCCTGCTGATTGTCCAAATTCAAGACGAAACTGGCAAATATCCTGAAATATTTTTAGGGGCCACCGCCAAGTCTTTTCGAGGATTTTCCAATTAACAGTGCCATTTTCATTTCGATTCTTCTTGGAACTTACTAAGACCGTTCGTCCCCTGGCAATAGACGCAAGGTCATGATTTGGTAAGGCTTGATGGTCATGTGTAACTGATTCTCATCAATCGCCAGCTGCTCCTGATTCTCTTCCAGAAGGTTGGTTTGCCAAGCATCAGCCAGAGGGAAGGCGGTCGTGAGGGTGACGGGGCCCCGCCTGCGTTGACTTTCGTATAGACGTACAATAATACCTAAACCGTTTTCAGCGCCCTTTATCGTCTCGACGATCACATTAGGCATGTCAACGGTGACGAACGGGCGCTGTATCAAATCAGGGTTCTCATTTGACTGCGTCAATGCTTCAGGAGATGGGTTGGGCTCATAAACGAATATCGGATCGTTAAGCATGTATGCCTCAGACATGGTCAGTTCGCCCCAACTACCCGCGTGGGGCAGCAAACTGTAAACGAAATGATGTTCACCTTGATCGGCCTCTGGATCTGGATCAGTCGTAGCTCGCAGTAAGGTGAGGCGTATCACGTTCTCTTGAATGTCATGGCCATACTTGCAGTCGTTCAAGAGGCTGACGCCGTAGCCGCCTTCGCTCAAATCGACCCATTTGTGTGCGCAGGTTTCGAATCGGGCCCAATCCCAGCTGGTATTGCGATGGGTGGGTCGTTGAACATTGCCCCATTGGATTTCATAAGTGGCAGATGGAGATAGTATTGCTACAGGAAAGGCGACCTTGAGCAGCATATGTTTCTCACGCCAGTGAATCACCGTGTCAAAATCCAAACGGGGGCTATTATGAGCAATTGAGATGCGCTGAACTAGTGTGCTGTGGGAGACATTTCTGCGGATCTCTACCGCAGCTCGCAGCGGCCCGTTTTCAACAACTGTAATTGATTCGGCCGGCTCAGCTAGCCACATTTTGTCATCGTAATAGATATCAATTTCCCAGGCATCCGGTGATCTCGGCCGGTCCTCAAATAGTTGAAACTGGTTGGCTAACTCGTTCGATGGCAGCACCTCTCGACCAGTCTCTTTATCATAAATCCGGGTAATGTCCCCCTCCTCGCTAAATTCAACCAACAGAAAGTTATTTTCCAGCGTCGACGTGGTTGCACCTGTTGCTGTCATATCCGTCGTCGTGGGCCCGGTCCTGTTTATCTTCGCTTTCTCCAAACTGGCTTTCAGGACAGCGAGGCTGTAGGGCCCTAGACAGCCAATATCAAGGAGCAAGCCTCCATCAACCGGTTGAATGGTTACTGGCGAACCGTCAGGTTTTCTCCAGGCTCGATTTTCTATTTTTCCTCCAGGCCAAAAAGCCAGGTCACATCGAGACCATGGAGTTGGATTCACCAGCAGCAGGTGACGAAGGTCATCGCTGTTACGGGTGGAATTGAGGGGCATACTATCTTTTTTTCGAGCAGTGGTAGGTAGATCCGATATGGCGAACTGAGCTATAACGGAAAGAGCGGTCTTACGCAGCTTGTCGCCGATCCGTTTTACTTCAGCGTACTGCTCCAACGATTCCGTGTAGACCGGGCCTATGCTGCTTCCCGGGAGGATGTCGTGAAATTGGTTGAGGCAGACCAATTCCCATGCGCGTCGCAATTCTGAATCCGGATAGAGGTAATGCTCATCCAAAGTTGCAGCTAGCGTCGCCAGGAATTCAACATCGTGAAGAAGAACCTCGCTTTTACGATTGGCTCTCTTGTTACGGGCCTGGGTCGTGTAAGTGCCCCGGTGGTATTCAAGTTACAGTTCGCCGTTCCAGGTAGGTAAACGATGTCCAACTTCGTTTTCCAGTTGGCTCAAGAATTCGGCTAC
>BTQB01000341.1:0-3269 GCA_036985655.1 Anaerolineae bacterium
ATTATGGACTTCTCTCTTCGTTCGAAACGGCAAATCCATTACTGTCATTCCGACCCCGAGTCTGCGAAGAGCCTAACCTGAGCTTATCCCAAGGGGGAGGAATCCATACGGCCTTTAGAGGCGTTATGGATTTCTCTCTTCGTTCGAATGACAAATCCGTTGCCATCATTTCATTGATTTGCGGCATAGTGGTTGTTTCTTAACAATTTCTCTGCTGCCATGGCCTGAATTTCTAGTATAATTTCGATCAGATACCCTACACAGAACATTATTGAGGTGAAGAAGTGACTATACAATCAGATCATTTTGGCACAAGGGCATTGCTTCCCAACGACAGCCGGGCCTATTATCGTCTAGGTAAATTACAAGACGACGGGATCGCCAATATTGACCGCCTGCCTAACACAATCAAAGTTCTCCTGGAAGCCCTATTGCGCACTTGTGATGGACGCGGAATAACGCCCGATGACGTCGTTTATCTGGCCAATTGGGGTGCAAAAAATGGTGGCCCTCAGGAAATACCCTTTAAACCAGGCCGGGTTATTTTACAAGATTTCACCGGACTACCGGTGCTTGTCGACCTGGCGGCAATGCGTGCTGCTATGTCCAAACTTGGTGGCGACCCTGGAAAGATTAATCCCATTAAGCCCGTCGATTTGGTCATCGACCATTCAGTCCAAGTCGACACCTTCGGATCGGCCGCCGCTCTTTTCTTTAACGCTGAAAAAGAGTTCGAGCGCAATCGGGAACGCTATGAGTTCCTGAAATGGGGGCAGGGTTCATTTTCTAACTTCCGGGTCGTTCCCCCAGCCACTGGGATCGTTCACCAGGTTAACCTGGAATATCTTGGACAGGTTGTCATGAGTGGTCAGGATTCATTTGGCGAGGTGGTCTTTCCCGACTCTTTGGTGGGCACCGATTCCCATACAACGATGATTAACGGACTGGGTATCGTTGGCTGGGGCGTTGGTGGTATAGAGGCAGAAGCTGTTATGTTGGGCCAACCCATCTATATGCTGTCTCCGGAGGTTGTTGGCTTTAAAATGACCGGCCGCCTACCGGAAGGGACAACTGCCACAGACTTAGTCCTTGTTGTGACCCAATTGCTCCGAGAGAAAGGTGTAGTCGGTAAGTTTGTAGAGTATTACGGGCCAGGCCTCTCAAACATGAGCCTACCTGACCGGGCCACTTTGGCTAATATGTGCCCAGAATATGGCGCAACTGTCGGTTTCTTCCCAGTCGATGATGAAACCCTTAACTATCTACGTCGCACCGGCAGGCCTGAAGAACTCGTAGCTCTGGTCGAATCTTATACCAAAGCTCAGGGGCTGTTCCGTTTTGACGATACTACCGACCCAGACTTTACAGATGTTGTTGAATTAGATCTGAGCATTGTGAGGCCCAGTCTTGCTGGTCCAAATCGGCCGCAGGATCGAATTTTGCTTTCAAACATGAAATCGGAATTCAAGGCTGCCTTAACCCGCCCGTATAGGGAAAGAGGCTTTGCCAAGGATGAGTCTGCCTTGAATGACACAGCCAATGTCTCAGACAACGGTCATTCCTCAGAGATCGGTCATGGAGCGGTCGTCATTGCGGCTATTACCAGCTGCACAAATACCTCAAACCCATCTGTAATGGTAGGCGCTGGCCTCCTGGCCAAGAAAGCTGTTGAGCGTGGGCTCCAGGTGAAGCCCTACGTTAAAACAAGCCTGGCGCCCGGTTCTAAGGTGGTGACCAGCTATTTAGTAAATGCCGGGTTGATGCCCTACCTTGAACAGCTGGGATTTTATTTAGTCGGTTACGGATGCACCACTTGCATCGGAAACTCAGGTCCGCTTCCTCCGCCGGTAGCCGAGGCTGTTGAAGATGGTGATTTAGTTGTGGCATCCGTCCTAAGTGGTAATCGAAATTTTGAAGGAAGGGTCCATCCTCAAGTACGCGCCAGCTATCTCGCTTCGCCACCGCTGGTTGTAGCTTATGCATTGGCTGGAACCACCGATATCGACTTAACAAGTGAGCCCTTAGGCGCCGGAAGTGATGGTCAGCCGGTTTATTTGCAAGACATTTGGCCAACCAGCTTTGAAATCGAGGAAACAGTTGCCTCTTCCCTAACGGCCGGCATGTTTACGGACGAATATAGCGACATCTTTACCGGCAATGAGACCTGGAATGAAATTCCTACCCGTGGTGGGGATTTGTTCGATTGGGATTTGTCTTCGACATATATCCGTCAACCCCCATTGTTCGAAAATATGACCCGCGATCCCCAACCCATTAAGGAAATAACAAATGCGCGCATATTGGTAAAACTTGGTGATTCGATCACAACCGACCACATATCTCCGGCCGGGGCGATCTCTCGAGCAGGCCCTGCTGGCCACTTTCTGATCAGTCAAGGCGTTCCACCGTCGGAATTTAATTCCTATGGATCGCGTAGGGGCAACGATCAGATCGTAACCAGGGGTGGTTTTGCCAATGTGCGCTTAAGAAATCAAATGGCCCCGGGCACGGAAGGCGGCTGGACCACATACTTGCCTACTGGAGAGGTCATCTCCATCTTCGAGGCTGCAAATAGATACCAGGAAGAGGGCGTTCCGTTAGCAGTTCTTACCGGCCGCCAATATGGAACAGGTAGTTCCCGAGACCAGGCCGCGAAAGCGACCCTATGGTTAGGTGTCAAGATGGTTATTGCCCAAAGTTTTGAACGCATCCATCGAAGCAACCTTGTCGGCATGGGTGTCCTACCCCTTGAATTCAAAGAGGGAGATAATCCTGATACTTTAGGTCTGGACGGGTCTGAGTTTTATTCGACAATTGGCCTTAATGATGAGCTTTCGCCCGGTCAAGAGATAACCATCAATGCCAAAAAGTTGGATGGATCCGAGATTAGCTTCCAAACGATCTGCCGGATTGACACGCCTGTCGAGGTCGAATATTACCGGAATGGCGGCATCTTGCAGGCTGTATTGCGGGACTTTTTGAAAGACCAATCGAATTCCTGATTTTCTTGCGGGCGAGCCCATTAAAGAGCGCTGTTGCAACAATACGGATCGCGGCCCAACTTCTTGTTTTTTAAGCTCTGGCTCCATTGAAAAAACTCAGATAACGTCGATGTCACAGAGTTTTATATAGAGTAACTTGCGACTTGCGTGAGCCCTTTTCAGCACCCTCAGCTCTATTCAGGCGGCCCTTGGACCTCCTCATAGTAGCTTACGGCTGGATATAGCTCCACACGAGCCGGATTTGGGCGTCCACGTACGTTGATTTCA
>BTQB01000342.1:0-3268 GCA_036985655.1 Anaerolineae bacterium
GTTAGTCGCAGTTACGAATAGAGAAAACGGGGAAAAGACAGTGGAGGTTTGGAGGAAAACCGCAAGCCGCGGGCCGTTTAAGAGCATTCGGGTGCAGATCCTTTACCCCTGTAATGCTCACTGTTCGTGGTGCGCTACCCGCCTGAAAAACCCCCTCTTCAGTGAGCTTTACAGATCGGGCGTTTCCGATGTTGTCCACGACTTTTATATAGAGGTTATCGAGCGAATACGGCCGGAGAAGGTTTTCATCTCAGGCGGGGAACCGCTGCTCTACCCAAGGATCGCCCACTTTCTCAATGCTATCCAGGATTATACCCAACAGATCAATCTGTTTACGTCCTATCAATTCAGCCAGAGCCTGCGCCAGCGGATCCCCTTCACTCAAATGCCAATGGAAAAAATTGTATTGTGTCACACGACGATATCCTTTGAGCCCCTGGGTTGGGCGGAGATGACCGCAAATTTTCCCTTTGAACTGTATGTGGACAACATCAAAGCAATAACACGACAACCACTGCGGAAGCGCTTTAAATTTATTATCAATCACAAGTCGCTGGAAGAAGAGATTGCCCTCTTTCAAGAGCTTATAAAGCCAGATCAGAGCTTTGAATTTGGCTTAAAGGTGATCAATGATCAAGGGGGCGGAATTAATGAAACGACAATTCAACAGACCAGGAGCTATACCAATAAGCGGGTGATCGCCCTGGATGAGATATTAATAGGCGGGCATTGGGGCAGCAAAAGTTACAAGGTGGGCAGCGCAGAACAGATGGTGCCCCTGCTTGAGGATGGGGATGTGAGTCAGTGCCCCTATAGATCAGATCCTCTGGAGCTCCGGTTTGCATTTTTCCGGTCAAACCAAAAAGGACAGGTGCTTAAGTATCGTTATTGCCCTTACTTTCCATCGGATTTCGGTTATCGTTTTCATATCGGGAGGGATAACCTGGATAAACTTGAGAAGAACTTTTACAAAGGGAGCTTTCACAACCATTGCCACAAATGTCGTTTTCTCAAATATTTGCCAGAAGACAAAGCGGCAGAGCTTGAATCAGGCGTATTAATAAGCTAAATGAAGATGATAAATCGGAGGGTTGTTAGCATGAAAAAGGGTAAGAAATATAGCTGGCTGCTGAGCATTGTATTATTAATTCTCCTGGCTGCCTGCTCAGCCAGCCCAGAAACATACGACAAGGAGGGCCGGGATTACGTTGATAATGAGGAGTACAGCCAGGCGATTGAGTCGTTTACCAAGGCCATTGAAGCCGATCCCGAATATGTCGATGCCTATAACAATCTCGGGAATACCTACCGCAAAAACGGCCAGTTTGACCAGGCTTTGAACTACCTCAATCGGGCTATCGAACTTCAACCCGATCATTATAAGGCCTACAAGAACCGGGGGAAGACCTATGCTTCGTTAGGTGAGTTTGACCTGGCCCTGGCTGATTTTAATAAAGCCATCGAAATCCAACCGGATTACGACCAGCCCTACTACGATCGAGCGCTTGTATTGAGTGAACTAGGTAATCTCAGGGCGGCCGTAAAAGATCTGGAGTTTTTTCTGGAGCTGACTGAAGATGCAGAACTAAGAGAACAAGCTCGACTAAGACTTGAGGAGTTTCAAGGACGCTGAGTTATAGGTGTTAGATCCATATAAAAAACTCCGCTTGTTATTGGTGCTAACTGAGTTTCCACCAAACATTGGGGGGATGCAAACTCATGCACGCTACCTTTCTGATCACCTGTCCCAAGCTGGGCATGATGTCCGGGTGGTGACCTATTACCTGGCAAGTAGTGAAGAAAAGCAGGAAGCGAAGGAAATCGACGACAAATTTGGTTTTAAGGTGAATCGCTCGCTAAGCCGGATTTCCTATTGGCATAACATCGAAATAATAAAGCGCATTTCGAGGGAGTTCAAACCGGACCTGATATATTGTTCAACTGTCTTTTACGGGCTCCTCCGGGACAGAATAAATGTGCCCATTGTTTGCCGGTCGGTGGGAAATGACATTCTAAGGCCCTGGATCGCCTATCCATTCCATGTGGGTAGCCGGCTGCTTGGCGCTTCTGGATTGGATAACTGGGCTTACTCAGTTTTTAAGGGGATGAACTATCCAGAATGGCTGGATCTATTCTTCGAGAGGAAGCGGAGAGCGCTGGTTGAGCAATCTATTCGCTGGATTGACGTCGTCATAGCAAACAGCGAATTTACAGCAGGTCTGTTTGACGATCTTGGAATTGGAGAAGATAGGATTCAAGTGTTGGTTGGCGGGGTCGATGCCCATCGCTTCGCGCCGACGAAGAATAAACAATTAGAGCTAAGGCGAGAATTGGGCATTGATGAGGATGCTTACGTCATAACCACGGTATGCCGGTTGGTGGCAAAGAAAGGGGTGGATTTCTTACTTCGGACCTTCCCTGCCGTGCAGGGTCTGCTGCCCAAGGCGCATCTGTTAATTGTGGGTGAAGGGAAGAACAGCAAAAGGTACCGCAGATTGGCCGAAGAATTAGAGTTGGATCGGGTTACATTCGCTGGTCGAATCGATCACCAGCAGGTGCAACGATATTATTGGTTATCAGACTTGTTTGTGTTAGCCAGCCGGGTTAAGGTGAACCCGATAACAAACCAAAGAGATGCGGAGACAATGGGTAGGGTGCTCTGCGAGGCTAATGCCGCTGGTATTCCGGTTATTGCCGCGAGGTCCGGGGGGATACCCAGCGTGATAACCCACAATAAAAACGGTTTGCTTTTTAACTCGGATGACGAGGGTGATTTCCTGGAACAGCTACGGAGAATGCGGGGTGAACCAGCTTTAGCCCAATCACTTGCTGACAATGGCGTACAGCTTGCCCGGAAGAAATTTGACTGGTCGGTTGTGCTGGCAGCCCATGAAAATTATTTTAGAGAAGTCGTATCGGCCGCATAGGGTGAAGGTAATAGAGATACCGGTCGAGGGCTATTGGCTGGTAGCGGATACATAACCGCCACAAACGAAAGGGGGGAGGAATCCTTACTGACTTGGGAGGTCTAATGGATTTTTCCCATTCGATTACACTCAGGGCATGCTCTTCGTTCGAAATGACAATTCCTTCACCGTCATTCCGAGCCCGGGTCTGCGAAGAGCTTGCTCCATTTATGCCCAGGGCGAGGAATCCATACGGCCTTCAGAGTCATTATGGATTTCTCCCATTCGATTACACTCAGGGCATGCTCTTCGTTCGAAATGACAATTCCTTCACCGTCATTCCGACCCCGAGTCTGAAAAGA
>BTQB01000343.1:0-3260 GCA_036985655.1 Anaerolineae bacterium
CGATTGTTATTGGGACCAGGGCCATCAAATCCTCATCCTCGCGTCCTATCTGCAATTGGGGCGGGCGTAGTTGGCCATTTGGACCCGGCTTTTATAGCTTTAATGGGAGAAATACAAGAACTATTGCGTTATGTTTTTCAAACTAACAACGAGCTGACGATTCCTGTTAGTGGAACAGGCAGCGCCGCCATGGAGGCCAGCATAGCCAACCTGGTAGAACCGGGAGATGTCGTTCTCATTGCTATTAACGGCTATTTTGGAGAAAGGCTGGCGGAAATGGCCAGTCGATATAGGGCTGATGTCCGGATTCTCGAGAAACCGTGGGGCGAGTTTTTTAGCCTCGACGATTTAAGCAAAGGCTTAGAGCAGCATAAACCCATAGTCTTAGGACTGGTTCATGGCGAGACATCAACAGGGGTCTGCCAGCCGATGGATGGTATAGGCGATCTCTGTCGGGAACACGATTGCCTGCTCCTGGTTGACACTGTTGCGAGTCTGGGAGGTGTTCCCTTTTTCACCGACAAATGGGGCGCTGACATTGTTTACAGTGGTTCACAAAAATGTCTGAGCTGCCCACCGGGTTTAGCGCCGATAACCCTTGGTCCGAGAGCTGTCGAGAAGCTTCAAAACCGGAGTACAAAAGTGGCTAATTGGTATCTTGATTTGACCCTCCTTATGAAATATTGGGGAAGTGAGCGTACATATCACCATACCGCACCCATAAACATGAATTATGCACTGCGGGAAGCATTGTTTATTCTTGCAGAAGAAGGGTTGGAAACCAGTTGGAACCGGCACAGACAAACGGCCGAATATCTTTGGGATGGCTTAGCCGAAATCGATCTAACCCCCCTTGTGCCATACGATCATCGACTTGTCAGCCTCACAACTGTTCAAGTTCCCCAAGGATTAAACGCCAAAGAGGTTTCCAACCGCCTGCTGAAGGAATATAACATTGAGGTAGCTGGCGGTTTCGGGCCACTAGCCGGTCAGGTTTGGAGAGTGGGGTTGATGGGTTTTAACAGCCGAATTGAGAGTGTAGATAAGTTGCTTACTGCCCTAAAAGCAATCACTTCTAGTTAGGTTCAAGAATGTCTGTCTCTATTGTTTTATCGTTCCTGGCAGGCGTATCTGCATTTTTATTTCTCCGGGCAAACCAATGGGGTCCTAAGCGCCAGGAGTATCTATTTAAGCCGCTAACCACCATCTTGATCCTCCTCATCGCCTTATTGGCGCCGGTGCCGGAAAATGCCCTCTACAAATGGGCGATCGTAATTGGTCTGGCTTTTTCCCTGGCGGGCGATATCTTCCTGTTGCTGCCCCGAAACCGGTTTATCTTTGGCCTGGTTGCCTTTCTTATCGCCCATATTTTCTTCACCCTGGCCTTCACCACTGAAGGATTCTACCTATCTCTCCTGGCATTAATTCCCTTTGCGATTTTTGGCGGGTTGGTGATAGGGCTACTTTGGCCCGTCCTTGGCAAGCTGCGTCTGCCCGCTTCACTTTATGCCCTAGTACTGATGATCATGGGATGGCAAGCAGCGGGTTACTGGATAACTATTGGCTCTCAGTCCTCGATTCTAGCCTTTGTCGGCGCCGTGTTGTTCATCATTTCAGATTCGATCATGATTTTCCACCGCTTCCGGTCGCCTCATCGTTATGCCCGGCTGACTTATATGACGCTCTATTACTTAGCCTTATGGCTTATCGCCATGTCGGTCGTCGTATATTAAATCAGCCTCCCGCGGTCCCCCTTTCATCATCCTTCATCAACCGGTTAATGTCTTGGCTTAAAACCTCCGGGAGGATTTTGATCAGGCTAACTATTTTCTTGGGTTTCGAGTGGCAGAATGGTTTCACTGTTCGTTTCCACTATTGAGGCTCGTATCGACCCATGGGAAAGCTCAAGCAAATCCTTATTGAAATCTTGGAACTTTTCCATTCTAAATTGGAGGGACAATTTCACATCGGCCGCAAATACACGCTCAACGATCACTCCCTTGTGGCTTTTAACCAATATTTGGGCCTGCTCCAGCAGCTTGTAAGGAACAACAACATCAACCTTTTGGGTAACTGCCTTCTCTGCCCTGGGAACAACGCTGAGAACGCTGCGCACAGCATCACTATAAGCCCTGACTAAACCACCGGTACCAAGCTTTGTACCCCCAAAGTAGCGGCTGACCACTACAACCACATCACCCATCCCGCTTCCTTGTAGAACAGCCAAGACCGGCCTGCCAGCCGTTCCCGGTGGTTCGCCATCATCATTGCAGTGGGCCGTTACCGACGCTCCATGTCCAATTATAAATGCTGGCACATTGTGCGATGCATCTGAGAACTCCTGCCTTGTTCGTTCAATGAACTCTCTTGCTTCTTCCACTGAAAATGCCGGGCTGATCGAGGCGATAAAACGCGAATTACTCACCTTACTCTCTGATCTTTGTTCGGAAGCCGGGATAATCTTCTGTGTGGGCATATGGTCATTTTAACCGTCATATTGAGCCAGGTCGACTGTGAAGGTTGTCTGAATTTACTTGTGACCTGGGCTCCTGGGTCATAGAATCCAGGTCGTCTATTTCAATAATGCACAATATGTTCAAATTTTATTCAGACCTGCGGTTATTTCGTATTCTTATTGTTGGCTTCCTTCACCTCGTTTTTGTTTCCCTATCATTAATTGGCTGCCGGGAGGTTCCAATATCCCAAAGCAGTGAGCCAGCTACTGTTCCCCCAAGTCAGGGCCTGGCATCCACGGGACTGCCACAAATTCCCGATTCCGCTGCCACAGCTGAGTCGCAAACACCGGTGGAGGCCAATACGCCACCTTTTGAAACATCAACAATTCCCGTTCCAGCCACCAGAATGGCCAAAGGTGGATTGGAAATAACAACAATCGAAACCAGCGACTCGCCCCCTATAAATGAGACTAACATCGTACAACTCCCCTTGACGCTGTCTGACTCACCAGCAGGCGACAATAATCCACCTTCGACGGAGGTAAGGCCGAGCTCTACCCCTACTCCTGCTCCTGAGGTTACGCCAACGCTCGATTACCCCATTTATGTTGGCCCCCCATTAGATCGAAATGCTATCGGCGTTCAAGTCCATATTCATCGAGAAGATCAGGATGCCATATTCGATCATCTGGCAGCCCTGGGTGTTGGCTGGGTTAAATTACAGGTCTCCTGGAAAATATATGAGCCGCAGCCAGGTCAGTTTGATGATTTTCGGATAGAGGAATTGGATCGATTCATAACCCA
>BTQB01000344.1:0-3253 GCA_036985655.1 Anaerolineae bacterium
TAGCTTCGTGAATAAATCGTTTTTTTGATTCTTCATCTCTGGTTAGTTCAGGAGGTAAGAATTTTAATGCCACAAAGCGGTCTAGTTTTAAGTCTTTGGCTTTATAGACTACTCCCATTCCACCTCCGCCTAATTTCTCAATTATCTTGTAATGTGATATTGTTTTGTCTATCATAGGTGGCGTCAACCTTTCTTATTTATCAGCTTCTGAAACCGGGGGTTGCTCCGCACTGGATCAAGGAGAGGATCGAGTTTCAATACCCATTTTGATACTGGACTTGGAATGGATAACAAATACTCAATTTCATCGATCGCGAGATCATATTCTCCAATCATGAGATGTATTTTTGCCAGATCCCAAAGCCGCCAGGGTCCTAATTTAGCGTCTTTCTTGACCGGAAGAAGTTCAACATCTTTCTTCCCTTCCCGGATGGCGGTTTCCTTCATCCCCAATCCGGCATAGACAATGCCAAGAGAGCCCTGAATAGTTGCGTTGCTGGGGTGGTCATCCTTAGGTATTTGTTCATAGATAACCCGAGCCGAATCAAACTCAACCTTGGCAGAACTGTCCTTTTTAAGAAAGTAATAGGCGATTCCCTTGAACAGAGATCGGTCTCTTGGAACGGGATCTGACGAGACTATTTTCAGAGCTTGTTCGTAGCGTCTTGAGTAAATCTCTGCCCAGAACCTGTACCTTGCAAGGAGGCTCGGGTCCACGTTTTTCATTCCCTCCTCCAGCGTCGTTTTAGCCTTATCCATATCTCCATAGCCAAACAGATAGTTCAATGCCTTCCATCCATAATTGTATTCTTGCTCCGGATCAGCATTGATTGCCTTGTTATAGTAGCGTTCCGCGCTTTGCCATTTGCGCTGGTAATGGTAATACTGAGCAACATCAAACGCAACGTATAGCCCCTGTGGACTCAGTTCATAAGCTTTCAACAGGTACTCTTCAGCTTTATCCCAAATTCCCAAATGCCGGTAAATATCGCCGAGTTCCCCGGCAATCTCGCCGTCGTTGGGATGCCCCTGAAAGGCAACCTCATACTCGTTCAAAGCACGATCATAGTCTCTTATAATCCGATGATAATATTCTCCTGCTGCGAAATGCACTTCGGGATGATCCGGATCCAATTGCATGGCCCTTTCCAAAGTAGTCTTAGCCTGTTGCCGTCGTTCCTTGGTATGGTCCCAGGAGAGAATATTGTATAATGTTATATGAACAACCGACACCCTGGCATAGGCCAGGGCAAAGTCGGGGTCCAGCTCAATTGCTTTCTCGTACATCTCAACAGCCTTGAGAAAGCTCTCCTTGGTCGTCTTCGTATACCAATAGTAATTCCCTTTCAGGAAATAATCATAGGCATCCATGTTCGCAGTGGGTATTTCCTCGATATAGCTCTTTTCCTCCGGCGTGAGGGTGCCTTTCAAAGCCAAGGCAATCTTCTTGGCAATATCGCTCTGGATGGCAAAAATATCGGTGTAATCCCTGTCGTAGGTCTCGGCCCAGAGATGCTCGTCTGTATCTGCTTTGATCAACTGAGCTACAACCCGGATCCGGTTTCCCACCCGGCGGACGCTTCCTTCTAAGATGTTAGCCACATTCAACTCATCAGCAATTTCCCGCATGGACTTCTGGGTATCCTTATACCTGACGACCGAGGTCCGGGAGATAACCTTCAAATCCCTGATCTTTGCCAGTTGAGTCAAAATGTCATCATAGATCCCAGCACTGAAAATTTCATCTTCCTCGGCCCTGGTGATCGTAGTAAACGGCAGGACGGCAACGGACTTTAGGTTTACTTGATCTTCAACGGGTATAGAGGAATCCTTGAAAATCTTAGAATAAAAGATTACTCCAAGGACTACAATGGTTAGTACTGCAAGGGCATATGCAGGTAGATGCCAAACCGGTTTTTTCTCAGGTTCTTTCGGAAATCGCTTTTTCCTTGATTCTTCGACCACAACTTTTAGAGGCTGAACCTTACCAGGTGTCTCCAATTCCTTCTTGAGTATCTTCAAATCGGCTTCTATTTCATCCACATGCTGATAACGTTCATCCGGACTTTTGGCGAGAGTTTTGTTTGTAATCCGTTCCAGTTCCATTGGCACACCTGTCCGCAATCCCGTCATCGGCTCCGGCTGTTCATTCATAATGGAATACATCACCGCCTGCTCATAATCACCTTTGAAAGGCAATTGACCGGTCAACATTTCGTATAGCACAACACCAAGCGACCAGATATCTGTTCTATAATCTACTTTTTCTCCCCTCGCTTGCTCTGGTGATATATAGGCAACAGTTCCAACCGTAGTGCCCATTTGTGTTAATTGAGTTTGACCTGACACTTTTGCTAAACCAAAATCTAAAATTTTAACAACACCTTTTTCGGTAATAAAAATATTTGCGGGTTTTATGTCTCTATGAATTATTTCTTTCTCGTGTGCACGAGATAAACCTTCTGATATTTGAATAATTATGTCAATTGCATCATCTATTTTTAGTGGACCTCTTTCAATTTTTTTCTTAAGAGTTTCGCCTTCATAGCTAGACATTACTATATATATTTGTCCATCATCGGTTTCATCAATCTCGTGGATATTGCAAATGTTGGTATGTTCCAAAGCAGAAGCGGCTTTAGCTTCGTGAATAAATCGTTGTTTTGATTCTTCATCTCTGGTTAGTTCAGGCGGTAAAAATTTTAGCGCCACAAAGCGGTCGAGTTTTAAGTCCTGTGCTTTATAGACGACTCCCATTCCGCCTCCGCCTAATTTCTCAATTATCTTGTAATGTGATATTGTTTTGCCGATCATTCCGTTTCCACAATTCATCTACATAATAATTATATATTAAATATCCTTAGCAGAAGGTTTTATGGAAGACAGATTTAGACGAGAGAGAGATTGAACCTTCCGCTTAAGGAATGATTCAAATATCTATGTGTTAAGTTAACTCTTATTAAATAAACTCTCAAGATTTCTCTTACTGATAATTTTTATTTAATAAAGTCAAGATCATCCGTTTTTTAACCACTTCTTCCGCCCCTTCCAAGGCGGGGAAACTTTAAAATCCCATTTCGAGAGAGGATTTAGGTTGGGTTTAAATCGCTGCAGTAAAAAATTCTTCACCGTTATCTTTTGTATGAATCAAAAGAAGATTTGCCCTTACCATTTTAACCAGAGTTCTTGACGCTCTTCTATCTGAAATATTAACAAGCGTACCTAACTCTTTTACTGAGATCTTTTCTTTTAT
>BTQB01000345.1:0-3239 GCA_036985655.1 Anaerolineae bacterium
AGTTGTCTTGGTATTTTCCCTCGCTCAATGTCTCCCGCCGCCCCTGGTATTGCTTCCAAAACAGCCAACCAAGCCAGCCCTTGGCAGATTTCGTCTACTTTCCGCCATTTCCATCTCCGCCTATGACCTGTATGCCGAATACTCATCGCCAGTCTTTCGACAAGTTTTGCTACGCTTGAGGGGTCTCCGGCATATTTAGCCCTGGCATACAGGGATACCAGTGGATGTTGTATCCGCGCTAGGAACCTGGACACGTCCTCGGCCGTCATTTCTGGAATGCCACCATATCCCAGCTTGAATTGCTGAGTCTTCGCCGTGAGAAGGCCCAGCGCCTTTACGCTTGGCACCTTACTTTATCCGTCTTATAGCCTTGTAAATATCCTCCTGCCCATGCTCGATAAGCAGGTCCTTGATTATTTTCAGGACCTCCTTTACCTGTGCTATGGATATTTCCTTCTTGCCCTTTTCGCGCTTTGTTACCAGTTCTGAGAAAGTTGTGACCTTCATAGTGCCTCCTGATTTATGGGTTAAATGGCGTTCTCGTCTAGCTTGTGATCTCCGCACCAATCTTTAGCGAACACAGCCGGGTAGCCGCCCATGGTCGGGGCGTGTCGCCGGCAACGTCCAAACTCAGAGGTTTTCGGCTCATCCTTGCTGGTGATTTTTGGAGCGTCCTTCTCTTTCAGAACAAACCACATGCACGTTTTACATTTCATGCCGTCAGATCGGTGTTTCCAAGGATCGTTGCTCATATCAGCCTCCTGTTTTTCCAAACCATTCGCGGAAGTCCCGCGCTCTCACCACTACGAAACTATCTGCTACGTCCCTGCCTTTTTGCCCTGCTATGACCACAGGTAATTGCCCATCTTCCGCGTTAGCTACAGCTTGGGCCATTCCGCTTGTCATATACGTGGGCAACGCCTTTCGGTACTTACATTCTATCGCCATCCATGGATGGTCCACGTCCTCCGTATCACCCCTTCCGTTTATCGGGATGCGCTTGCCACCGAAAAACTTGGCGACACGTCGCTCGAAGTGCTTCCATGCCTTACTCATTCAATGCCTCACACGCTATCACGTACATCCGTTCACATATAGCGTAGGCCTCCTGGTCGTGTTTCAGTTGCCCTGCCCCGACATCGGTCCATACCTGGCGTATCTGGATCAAGCTGTTGCGTAATCTCTGGATCTCCTGGCGTGGCAGCTCCTGGATCAACCTGAACCCATCTTCTTTATGTTTGCAACTTGGCCACCGATAGTATTCTCTGCACGGCGGACCCCTGTCCTGGTGGTTTGCACACACCAAGCATTTCTTCTCCTCGGTTTCGCGGCGCTGGGCTGCGTCCTCGACGGGGTTACGGTACAGCTGAAAGACCATTTACCCGGTTTTCTCCTTCACAAATTTCCGCATCCAACTGCCTAGTGTACGCTGTCTCGGCCATTTCATTTTAGGGTTATCCAGTGCTTTTAACAAACCGGAGTTAATTGCTTCCGAATGTTCCGGGTGGTTGTTGCGTACAAACCACGCCAGTTCCGTGCAAACGGTTATTTTTTCTATTAGCTCTTCAAGTCTGCGATTAACTTCCCTCACGCGTGATTCAGTCTTATCAAGCATCGCCTCGACCACATGAGGGTCAAACCTCTCAAGCCTTTTTGATAGGTGATCATGACTAATTTCAATGCTACGTATACGCTTACCGTGATTGCGCTTACATAGCGCTAAATCCTTTACAGCCGCGTTAAGGTTTTCGAGACTTACCTTCTTGGTCATATTATTTTACCTCTAATATTCCAATAACCTGCTCCAATAGCTTACGTTCTGTCCCGTACAACTCTTCCCACCTTTTCTGCCCTGCGCCGATTGCAACCCCGTATCCGCCAAGCCTATGGTGTTGCGGACATAGCGGTATACCGTCTTTGTGGTTTGCTCTCTGTGAGAGTCCTTGACCGTTGCGCGGATGATGTATCTCAGCTGGTGAAAAACCATATCCTTTATTCATGCACACAATACACCCGAGTTCAATGACACGAGCCATATGCGCTTGCTCGGCTTTTGTGGGTGGCTTCTTGGTCATACCAAATACGATATTTCTTCAGCACGCCTGTTCATTTCTATTAGCCGATCTTTTTCCTTCACCATCTTTTTCCGCTGATTCTTTGACGTTCTGCCATTGAGCCGCTGCGTTATTTTCCTTATTTCTTCCAGCCTAAAGTAAATCATTATGTTCATCTTTCGCTATCAGGTTCAGTTAATAAAACGCCTTGAGACAGATAATGATTGTGCACAGCCTCTAAATACCGCGTCTTTTGTGCGGTGGTCATAAGCCTGGTCACGGCATAATCGAGCGGCACCATCATGAGCCTTATTTTATCTTCATACTGGAGCGGGCGCAACACGATGTCATACGCCTCGCGGAATTTGTCATTCTCCGCACGTAAAATGCTAACGCCGAAATGTAGTTTGCAGTAGCCCCTTAGCTCTTCCGGTGTCTCCTGCTGTAATTGTTCCGACGCCTCCCTGTGCCAGAGATTTTCAAGCTTGTGTTGAGCGTAAGTGACGTTCTTGCCTTTGGTTATGCTGACTGTAAGCGGCAATTTCATATTCTCCAGCAGCGTGGCCAGATCACGGATATCCTGCTTCAACTCAATGATTCTTGTGGTCATTTTGGGTGGTGCCCAGTTGATTGCTTACCCGCGCTTTCCACTTTTAATTTCACCGACGATCCTCATTACCGAATAAGCCAAATATGTGGCCCCAGTAAAACCCTGCTCTCCTTTGTGGCACACCCGTACTGCCAGCCCAAGATCTAACAGCTCTCCACGTAAAGACTTGCTAATGACGTCGCCGTCCCAGACAGGCCCATCTATCAACTGTTGCAGCTGTTCATGCAAGTTCTTTTTCAGCCTCCTGGCTACCACAGCAGCATAATCAAAATACCCGCCCTCCGTTGTGTCTGTGCGCGTGGCGGCTATAATTTCTTTTGTAAGCTCGTCTTTGTTCATTTCTCGCTGTACCCCATAGTTGTATCTTTACTGCCCATCGCCTCTAAAATCGCGTCCGTTATGGTTGCGGCCAACATCTTCGCCATTCTGGAACGCCCCATCTTTACCTTTTTTATCTCTGTTGTAGGCGCACAGAACAGGCTTTCAAGCGGTCCTGCATCGTCGCTTGGCATGTCTATTGGCGCAAACGTCTGTTTGATTAGGCTTTCCGAGAGGGGCACAGCTAACGACACGTC
>BTQB01000346.1:0-3233 GCA_036985655.1 Anaerolineae bacterium
TGAAGCCCGCACTACAAACCATTTTCATCGCTTTTGGTGAGCAGTACGCTCAAGTAAACTCCACTGTAAATTGAACTGCTAGTTCAATCCGCAAACTGACAGTTTGCGCTACTGATTTTCGTTCAACCTCGGTGAGCGCTAGCTCATATTGACTCAAAAATCGGAGCGCCAGCATCTTGCTGGCAATGTGCCGGCTGGAAGCTGGCCCTCCACCTTTTCATAAATGATGGTGGGCGGATGACCATGAAATCTCCTTTGATTTTTATCTTTGTTCTTCTCCAGCCGTGGCAGGCTTGCCTTAAACTATGAGCGTAGCGGCGCCGGGCGGTCATATTAGTTCGATACCAGAACGGTGTCAACGACATCTTAGGCGATCGGTTCCGGCTCCCTGACCACGAATTCACATTATGTTAAAATCAGCCATCTGAATCTGCGGTAGAACATACAGACCATAGTATATGTTGATCCAACATATGTTGATCCAACACTTATCTCTCACAAATATACGCAACTACAGCAGGCTGGAGCTGGATTTATCGCCAGGTTCAACATTGCTGCATGGTGATAACGCTCAAGGCAAGACAAACCTGTTGGAAGCCATCTATTATCTGGCTACAACCCGATCCCCCCAGGCAGAACGGGACCGGCAGCTGATCAACTGGGATGCGGATGATCCTGGCGAGCCAATAGTTGTCGGCCGCCTGGTGACACACTTGTCCACCCTCCAGGGAGACATCGAACTGGAGATGCGCCTGATTCGCGAACTTAACCGGGGAAATCCATCTTTTCGAAGAGAAGCGCTCGTAAACCGCCGCAAGGTAAGGCTGATGGATCTGATTGGGAATCTGCGGGTCGTCTTATTCCTGCCAGAGGATGTTCAGATCATAACGGGCTCACCATCCCAACGCAGGCGATATATCGATATTACCCTTTGCCAGACTGACCGGGACTACTGCCGGGCCTTATCTGATTACAATAAGACACTTGAACAACGAAACGCGCTTTTACGCCGGATAGCTGAAACCGGATCAGGGATGGACCTGCTCCCTGTTTATGATGAAAACCTGGCGAAGCTCGGAAGCGTGATATTCCTGAAGCGCGGGTACTTTATCTCTAAATTAGCGGTTGAGGCCCAACGAGTTCACTTTGAGGAACTAACTGATGGAAAGGAAACCCTGGCGCTGGGTTATTTGCCGCGGTTGAGTTTGCCACGGCCCCGATTGCCGCAGCCTGATGAAAGATCAAAGAGCCAGGCAAATCAAGGCCCGAACAAACAAGCCATCGAAGATTATAAATGGCTCCAGGATCAAAGTAATTGGGATCATTTGTTCGAACGTTTCTTAGAGGAATTAACCAAAATCAGAGATGGGGAAATAGCCAGTGGCATGACCCGCATCGGTCCACATAGGGATGATTGGCGATTGTGGGTTAACGGCCGGGAAATGAGTGCCTTCGGATCCAGGGGCCAACAACGAAGTGGGATTTTGGCGATTAAGTTAGCTGAGATACTGTGGATGGAATCCCAAACTGGTGACAAACCGGTGCTGCTGTTAGATGAGGTTGTGGCCGAGTTAGACGAGACCCGCAGGGCGCTGATCTTGGCGGCCGTGACAAATGCATCCCAATCTATCTTAACGGCGACTGATCCTGGTATGTTTACAAACAGCTTCCTGGAACAAGCTGCGCTAATGAGGGTAGATGCTGGTAGGATAAGCCAGGATCAAAGGTAGAAGCGTTCTCCGTGATTAGTCCTTCGATTCACTTTTCCTGGATCTTCCTCACAAGTTCCGATGGCGAGCTGGCATTTACCGACCGGTAGCGG
The DNA here is from genome assembly GCA_036985655.1 of Anaerolineae bacterium. Taxonomy (GTDB): domain Bacteria; phylum Chloroflexota; class Anaerolineae; order Promineifilales; family Promineifilaceae; genus UBA11865. The sequence goes on from BTQB01000346.1 coordinate 1,823, forward strand.
ACGCCTGGGTAGTGTTCTTTAAAAAATTCTCTTAATACCTTCGGACCTCCCCACTGATCAGGATTAACTGCCAAAACTATTCGGCTGTCTAGATCGCCGGTACCGGCATCATCAGCGCTTCCACCAACTGTATAGCGATGTTCGTTCCAGGTTGCCTCGATTATCGCTTGCGCCCACTCACTATCGGCACCTGGGGGCAGTAAAACGTAGAATCTTTCGTATTGAATTCGCGGCTCACCTCGGCCGCGAAGGGACTCTGGCATTCCCTCTTCTTCCACAATTTTTAATGATGCGTCATCCCAATAGGCGTCATTGTGCTTAAAAGGAAATCGTGTTTTTGCCCTCGTGAAAATAGTGATGGTATCTCTCTGGGCAGTCACTTCAACCGCTGGAACCTGGGCATATTTATTGTAAATATGGGTGCCCTGCCCCCAGGCCACTTCTTTGGCGAAAGGATCTCTTCCCCCTTTCGGATCGATACCGACCCAGAATGTAAAATTGCTTAGCTCGGTCTCGCCTGGTTTATCGTCAAGGCCGCCCTCTAGAGAAAAGAAGGCTTCAAATCCCGCGCCCTCAGACCACAAGGGATCATCAGGATGGGGGTAGTGATTTGGTTGGTCCTGATCCTCGTGGTTGGACCAGGCATGGGCCCAGACTTCAAGTCGGAGGCGTGTCTCAGGTACAACCTCCACCTGTTGGAGTAGTCCCGCGTCTTGCCTCTGTGAGAAGGTAAATAATAGATAGCCTTTGTCGCCGCTCCTCATTCGATCTGGACTCGTTCCCGTGGCGCCCCTGCCCTCCGGCTGGCCCCACAATCCTTCTTCCTCCCGGTACCACACCAACCACCCTGGAGGGGTAAAGACATTACCCCTTTCGACAATCTCCACTACTCCGTCACCGGTGATCCTGATACATTGATGGGAGCGTTCTTCCGACCATTTGGCCTTAAAGCTGCCATTTCGCAACAGACTGGCCATACTACACCTCCCGTAGTTCGCGCTCAAAGAGCTCTGCCGTCTCTTGACGGCCGTGCCAGCGAATCTTATGGATGGGACGATTATAGCAACAACTCATTTCCCTATCTAATTGGGACCTTCCCAATGCAATTGGGACCCAACCAATGCAATTGGGACCCAACCAATGCAATTGGGACCCAACCAATGCAATTGGGACCCCCTTCCTTCTGGTCCGGGATCCTTCTCCCTGTCTTATACAAATTAGTAGGTAGGGACCGTTCTAGCAGTGATGAAAAAGAATCTCCAGTCCTCCATTCGGCTCACCAACACTTTATACCCAACTGTGAATTCGCATTTTCTTCAACCCCTACTGTATTATCTATTCCAAAGCGGTTAGACCTGAGAATCTGAAATTCACAAATTATTCCAACCGACCATAGAATAGGCGCATCAGG
>BTQB01000347.1:0-3229 GCA_036985655.1 Anaerolineae bacterium
ATAAGGAATATTATGATATCACCTGATAACGAATCACGATTCACGAACACATGGTAATTAATCCTGTGATTCTGTCCGGCGGTTCCGGAACACGGCTTTGGCCGCTTTCGCGAGAGCATTACCCCAAACAACTTTTTTGCCTCACAGGCGAAGAAACGCTGCTTCAGCAGACGGTAAGCCGTCTGGACGGTCTTGAAGATGTCGCCGATCCCTTGTTGGTATGTAATGAAGAACATCGCTTTTTTGTTGCGGAGCAGATCCGTCAGCTTGGGAAGTCACATGCGGGTATCATCCTGGAACCGGAGGGACGCAATACCGCCCCAGCGCTAACCTTGGCGGCGCTTTCGCTGCTTAAAAATAAGCAGGATGCGCTGATGTTAGTCATGCCGGCCGATCACATGATTCAGGACAAAAGCGCCTTTCATGCAGCCATCAAACAGGGGATACCACTGGCGGAAGCCGGCCGCATCGTTACCTTCGGCATCCCCCCTGTATTCGCGGCGACAGGCTATGGGTATATCAGAAAGGGTACGGGCGATACGGTCGCCGCTTTTGTCGAAAAGCCGGATACCGGGACCGCTAGGCAATATCTGGACTCAGGCGACTATTTATGGAACAGCGGTATATTTATGATGCAGGCCTCGACCTGGTTGGACGAGCTGAATCGTTACAGGCCGGAGATCAGCGAGGCATGTCGAGCCGCCCTTGATGGAGGAAACAAGGACGGCGATTTCCACCGCGTGAATAAAGAAGCCTTTCTCGCCTGCCCGAGCGATTCGATTGATTATGCCGTGATGGAAAAGTCGAAGCATGCCGCCGTGGTTCCCATGGATGCCGGCTGGTCGGATATTGGGGCATGGTCGACGTTATGGGAGGTGTCTGAGCGGGATGCTCATGGAAACGTCATACGGGGAGATATTTATGCTCACGAGACACGCAATACATTGCTGATTGCACAACATCGCTTTCTCGCCGCTGTGGGTCTTGAAGACATTATTGTCGTTGAGACGCCCGATGCGGTCCTTGTGACCTGCAAAGACCAGGCCCAGAATGTTAAAGAGATTGTCCAGCGGCTTAAGTCGGAACAGCGAAGCGAATTCCAAACCCACCGGCGAGTTTACCGCCCGTGGGGATACTACGAAGGTGTTGACGCCGGCGAGCGTTTCCAGGTCAAGCGCCTCACGATCAAACCGGGTGCCGCCTTGTCTCTACAGATGCACCATCAGCGCGCCGAGCACTGGGTGGTGGTGAAGGGTACCGCCAAGGTGACCTGCGGAGACGAGATTTTTGAGCTCACCGAAAACCATTCCACTTATATTCCTCTTGGCACCAGGCATCGCCTGGAGAACCCGGGTAACATTCCACTTGAAATCATAGAGGTTCAGTCAGGCGATTATCTGGGTGAGGACGATATCATACGTTTTGAAGACAAATATAACCGGCACAAAAACTCATGACGAAGAAAGCATTAATTACCGGTATCACGGGACAGGATGGCGCTTATTTAGCAGAGTTTCTGTTAAATAAAGGTTATGAAGTACATGGCATCAAGCGAAGAACATCATTGTTTAATACTGACCGAATAGATCATCTCTATCAGGATCCACACGAGAAGAATCCTAAATTAATCCTCCATTATGGTGATATGACCGATACCAGCAGCCTTCAACACATCATCCAGAAGGTACAGCCCGACGAGATTTACAACTTGGCGGCGCAAAGCCACGTGGGGGTGTCCTTTGAAGAACCAGAATACACCGCTAATTCTGATGCGTTGGGAGCTCTACGTATTTTAGAGACCATTCGTATCCTCGGGCTGGAGAAGAAAACGCGGTTCTATCAGGCATCCACATCAGAACTCTATGGCCAGGTACAAAAAACCCCCCAAACAGAAGAGACGCCATTTTATCCAAGGTCTCCCTACGGAGTGGCCAAACTTTATGCCTATTGGATAACAGTCAACTATCGGGAGGCCTACAACATTTACGCCTGTAACGGTATTCTGTTCAATCACGAATCCCCTACCCGGGGAGAGACCTTTGTTACGCGCAAGATTACACGCGGGCTGGCGCGTATAAAGCTTGGTCTCCAGGACCGCCTGTATCTTGGCAACCTCGATGCTAAAAGAGACTGGGGTCATGCGCGTGATTATGTAGAAGTGATGTGGCTCATGCTGCAACAGGATGAAGCAGAAGATTTTGTTATAGCAACAGGTGAACAGCATAGCGTTCGTGATTTTGTTGAAGCAGTAGGAAAAGAGCTAAGTTTTAATATCAGCTGGAAAGGCAAGGGGCAGGATGAAAAAGGTTATGATCAGGACGACCGCTGTATTGTCGCCGTAGATCCTCGTTATTATCGCCCTGCAGAAGTAAATAGTCTGCTGGGGGATGCATCTAAGGCCAAGAGCAAGTTGGGCTGGGAACCGAAAGTAACATTCAATGAACTGGTAACTGAGATGGCAGCGGAAGATATGAAAGTAGCAGAACGCGATGAACTGGTAAGATGTCATGGGTATTCAATCTACAACCATCATGATTGAATTAGGTTACTTCAGAATAGCGTTAAGAAGTTCCTGAGTAGTTCGATAATCATCCTATAATGAAAATATCAAACGCGGAAGCGCATACTTGTAACGGGCGGAGCAGGATTTTTGGGTTCTCACTTATGTGAAAGGCTTATAAATAACGGCCATGATGAGCTATGTGTGGATAATTATTTTACAGGCACGAAAGACAACATTCTCCATCTACTAGATAATCCGCATTTTGAACTTTTGCGTCACGATATTACATTCCCGCTCTATGTTGAGGTGGATGAAATCTACAATCTTGCTTGTCCTGCATCCCCTATCCACTATCAATATGATCCGGTGCAAACAACCAAGACCAGTGTTCACGGTGCAATTAACATGCTTGGCTTGGAAAAGCGGACGAAGGCCAAGATATTTCAGGCTTCAACCAGCGAGGTCTACGGAGACCCCCAGGTTCACCCTCAAAAAGAGGACTACTGGGGCCATGTGAACCCGACTGGGTTCCGTTCCTGCTATGATGAAGGAAAGCGATGTGTAGAGACTTTGTTCTTTGACTACTATCGCCAGCACGGTACATACGCTGCGCGCCAGGGAGAGCGAAGCGAAGGCGCGTAGTACGAGGTAGGCGCGGGCTGGCGGGCGAAGCAGCCAGCCCTTCGCGCCGTAGAGCCATTGTGGGCGAGCGTGCCTGGCGCCGTA
>BTQB01000348.1:0-3218 GCA_036985655.1 Anaerolineae bacterium
TCATCTACTGCAGAAACTTTCGGCCAATCTTTCTTCGGCTTCTCTCCGAGTCCTGGGGTCTCTATTATTTCATTTCCCATGTTCTATTTTTCCTGTCAAATTGTAAGCTGGTGGACTGAGTTTATAAGGGAGTATTATTAAACAAACCTGGCTGAGATAGAATACTCAGTCGGGTCTGCCCAAAACTTGGTTACATCTTTAAGATAGGTCGCCATTTCACCAAATTGTGAATATAGTTCTACCCCATATTCAGCGCTGGCCGGTGCCTGAGTGTCTTTAAAATCTTCATCATGCACATATAAAGCTAGTCCGTAATGGATTCCCCTTGTTATCTGTTGCCATTTTCCGCGCCATGCTGTGGCCGTTACAGCAGAATCCCCCGTGCCAATATCTTTGGACGGAACTAATGTCATGCCCCGCATATATTCGCGTTGACAATGAATGTTCCTTGGATAGACAGATAGATCGGGGGCGGGGCGCGAGCACGAATTTGAAGTTGCGTACCGGACCATCGTTATACCGTATCCAGCTTTTGAGGTCAGGTTATCTACCGACGATGCTAGACTAGTATGCGCTGACATTAATTCGAGCGTGGCTTCATTCCACATATTATTTGCAGGAACATAGTAACCGGGAGCTTGAGAATAAGTTAAGCCCTGTGCTTCCCACAACGCTTTCAGACTGGCCCAATTGGTATCTTGTGCAGTTTTGGTAATGGCTTCAGTTTGACTTGGCCATGTTCCAGACACAGAAGATTTACCAGTAGCGTGCGTATGAAAAGAATATTTTAGACGTTTTCCGTCTTCTGCGACCAACTTGGCTACTACGTCGGCGGCCATTGATTCCAATCCGCCAGTAGATCGTTCAACGGCTCCGCACCATGAAACTCCGTTAGGAATAAGATCAAGCCAGCGTTTCATTACAGTAAGATCATTGGCAAAGTCGGTTCCGTTAACATGATCGATGTCTAGCGTAACTGGCAGTTTTCGTAAATCTCGTATTTGTGCTGCGGTAAAATCACCATTATCAAAAGCTGCTTGTAATAGAAATGCTAACATGGGTTGCGTGTCTATATTAATGGATGAGCAATACATATTCCCCGAGCCTTTAGTAGTACGCCAAGCTACGACGCGCCCGGCAAAAGTCTGTGCAGCTCCATCGATCGGACTGGTAGCACTCACTGTAATAATAGCAATCCCCGGGCTTGCTAATGTCCACGGCGCGGAATACATAGCGACAAATTTAGAGGTAGTAAACGGCGTGTCCATAAAATAATCAGACTGCGCACCGGCACTACCGGAGATGCCAGGGGTAGCGGATACTTGTGCCGTACCCACCGACCTTACATTTAACGCGAAAACTGGAATTGTCAGGGTGACATCATTAATCAGAGATCGATAATCAACAGAGCGCGTATCCGGGATGAGTATAAAATCATAATCTGTCGATAACGTTGCAGCACTTGGCGCAAAATTAACATTAAAACGATCGTAATCAATACTCAGACCTTTGAGCGAGGCGATAGTAGAAAGAATCCGTAGCCTGCTAGATGCTTCGGGGAACGAGGTATCAGTCAATAAGGCGCACTTCATATTAGCCACCACGTCCGATCAGGTAAGCTTTAAATTGTAATTGCGTGCCTGATTGTCCTGCATCCGCTGTAATATCTAATCCAACATATTGATCGTAACCATCAGCAGCAACCAATGGAACTACGGTTATCTGCGATGTAACAGTAGCGGCGGTTTTCTTTTCATACTGGTCATCAGTTGTGGAACCGATACCGTTTCGGGAAAAATTGACGGCATAGGTAAAACTCGGTGAGGCATTGCCGTTGATAATTATAATGCTTCTCGCATCAACATTGATTAGAGATTGATCCAACCAGATGCTACTTTTTAATGTGTTAGCAGCAAACGTAGTATCCAATGCGCCGTCTGAACCAAAAAACCACGACTGAAATATATCTCTCGCGGGATGGTAGACATTGGCAACTTTCAGTCCTCCGTTTAACGTGGTGCCGTCGGGAGAAGTTACATGCCGCACGCCATCGGTGCTTATTGCAGCCCAGCCACCAACAGCAATCGGAGTTGTTCCATCATATTCGTAAGTGATCCCACTTGTTATATCATAAGCAAGATCCTTTGCACGGAGATCAGCCGGTGTTGGAAGTGTTCCACTTCCTGCAAACTCTTTTGGCCTCCCCGCAATTCCATCTAACATCGTATATGGCATATCTTTATCCTCTTAATTTGCTCTCCAGTCTCCGCCCATAACTTTCTCAAGCGGCTCGAATTCGTCTTTACTTAAGTCTTGATCTCCAGCAGCCATAAACGCAGAATCGTCAAGCAGAGTAATCGCTTGCGATACTACATCTGGTACGTCCTGTTTCCCGTTCGGCCAATCCAGGAGCGCCGTTTCAAGCTGAGGAAAATGGCGCTGATGATGAATATATCCAGCAGCATATCGTGGCTGGATAATTCCCTCAACACGTGTAAATTTCTCTCCAGACGCAGGAATCGGCACAACCTCAAAATAGGCAGAGGAGCCAAATTCCTTTCCTTTCCGAAACTGCTCTTCTTGTACAAGATGGATCAAAGCTTTTTGGTAAGCAACCCCTTCAATTCCGTGAGAGTCACTGGAGTCCATATCGTATTTAAAGTGCAGCTCGAAATATTTATCCACTTGCTCTCTCGGCGTCATGCCCACTTTTGCAAAGACTTCCCAGATATGAATCAAGCCAGACTCAAGCATTTCGATTACAGCGAAGGCACAAAGACTGGCATCTTTCTTGCTTGAGATTGCTGGGTCACACGCAAGGGCACGTCGGCCGGTTTTCTCTGGCTTCCTGGGACTGATATGAATAAACTCTGGCTTGAACTTAGCATTCTCAGCGGCCCGAACGGTATTGAAATACTCTAGATAGAAAACATGAAGCAGGCCTTGGCCTACATATCTCTGCTTCCTCTTTTCTATCTTCTCTTTGTCCATCATCATCGGCCAAATTGGCTCCTTATCAACTCCAAGGGCACCAATGTTAACCGTAGTCCACTCAGGATCAATAGATACTTTGATTGCAAGCGCATCGAAATGAAGTACTGTTGCAAGCATCACCGCCGTTGCAGAATCGTCAAGCTCAGGCAAGGCCGGAAGAAGATCCCCATAGAACCATTCAAGAGCTTTGCTTCGCTGCTCAATCGTTGCAACAGATTCCTTAT
>BTQB01000349.1:0-3198 GCA_036985655.1 Anaerolineae bacterium
GGAGCGTCGGGGACGGTGCGAACCTCCCGGCGAATAAGCCTGATATTTGGGTGACTGAGGATCTTCTGAGAAACGCGCCCTGCGAATTGGTCGCGGTCAACAGACAAAGATGAACCAGCTGGAACCGATGTCATTTCGGCACAATTCAAGATGAGAGAACCCAGGCCTTTCATCTCAGCTTTTAATAAACCCGGAGCTTTGTTTGACTGCAATGAACCCAAGGAATTGCTGCATACCAGCTCAGCAAGATTATCGGTTACATGGGCTGGCGTGCTTTTTTCAGGTCTCATCTCATAGAGGTGAACAGCGATCCCCAGCTCGGCCGCCTGCCAGGCAGCTTCAGAGCCCGCAAGACCCCCCCCAATAATGACTAATTCATTACTCATGAATACAATTTTAACACATCAGTTCCAGAGCCGTATGATTTAGATAGTGCGCTGACCTAGATAATCGCTTTGCAAGCTCTCAGAACAGAATAATAACCGGAGAATGAGTAATGGAACCTGAATTTATGCCTCTGCCTAAGTATCAGGAATTTTTCCCTAATGAGATGATTAAACGATCGAAAGATTTTTATCAAACCATGCGTAAGAGACGGTCTGTACGCCACTTTTCCGATCGACCTGTCCCCATTGAAGTGATAAAGAACTGCCTGCGTGCCGCCGGGACATCGCCAAGCGGGGCTAACCTGCAGCCCTGGCATTTTGTTGTTGTCACCAATCCCGATGTAAAAAGACAGATTCGCCATGCGGCCGAAAAAGAAGAGCTTGAGTTTTACACAAGAAGAGCACCTCAAGAATGGTTAGATATGTTGGCTCCGTTAGGAACTAATTATCACAAACCTTTCTTAGAAACCGCTCCGATCTTGATTGTTATTTTCGTTCAAGCCTATGGTTTGCTGCCTGACGGTCGCAAAACCAAATATTATTACGCAAATGAATCTGTAGGTCTGGCCACGGGCATCTTAATAACCGCCCTTCATACCACCGGGCTGGCCACCTTGACCCACACCCCAAGTCCTATGGGATTTCTTAGTGAAATCTTAGGTCGACCGCCAAATGAACGCCCTTTCTTGATACTTGTCACCGGTTTCCCGGCTGAAGATGCCCAGGTGCCTGTAATAAGAAAGAAGTCTCTTGATGAAATAACCACCATAATATGATCCAGATAATGCTTTATGTTAAGTCGTGTTTTTCGTTTTTCTAATTTTGATTATTTGATTTTGGGCATCCTTATCGGCCGGATTAACTTCTAGCGCCTTTTCGAACCACTTTTCTGCTCGGTCGTATTCTCTTCGATCGCGATAAATCAGTCCGATGCTGTAAGCTACATTCGGTGCGTTGGGATCAAGTTCTAGCGCTTGCTTAAAGGCTTTAATGGCTTTTATCTGATCCTCATCCCTCGAAAGAACGGGATTGCCCAGGTAAGCTGCCCCTAGATTTGTATAGACAGAAGCATTTGCCTCTTCACGTTCAACAAGTTTCTCCAACAATGGGACTGCTTTCTTAAAGGAACCCATCAAGATAAATGCCCCGCTGAGGTTAAGGGAAGCATCATGATGATCTGGATTCAATTCATAGGCTTTCTCCAGCAGCTCCACCGCCTCTTTAAGCCTTCCCTGGTGAAGTAACCTAGTTCCTTCGATCAGGAACCTATCGAACTTCTCTGTCAATTTAACTTTTCCTCTTTATGTTTTTTTGGATGAAACATTCTACACTTGAAGGTTGATCTGGTTGGAGAATCAAAAAAATAGTCGTGGGATTTAGACCAATATCATGTTCCAGTATTTAACAAAAATGGCGCTTAAGATTTAAAGCTCGAGTAATGTAATTACGAGAGGCAGTGTTATGGCGCTTAGCAGCGTGGAAATGGCCACAGTGCTGGTCACTAAACGCGGCCGCACATTAAATTCAGTCGCTAAAATTGTCGTAAATACCGCGGTTGGCATGCTTGCCTCAATTATTGATGTTGACCTGGATAACCCAGAAAGACCAATCAGGCCAGCAACCAGCACAGCGATAAATGGCGCAATTAATAACCTGGCCAAGGAGGCAGGAATGGATACCCAAACGCCCTCGATGCTATTCACATCAGCAATCTGCATTCCGAGGACGATTAGCATGACCGGAATGGCCCCAGCTCCCGTGATTTCTATTCCACGCATTAGTGGAACCGGAACGTTGATATTAAATGTATATACAACGACGGCTAAAACCACCGCATAGACAGCGGGCAGTTTTACCAAACGAATCAGCGACTCCCGTGCACTTGAACGCCCCATCGACGAAAGGAATACACCAAATGTAAAAAGGATTATTGTGCTCATAACATAAAATACAATAGCCCGGGCCAATCCTTCCTCACCGTATCGCAATTCGTTTAGCGTTAGTCCAAAATTGCCTCCGTTAGCAAACATCAGAACTAAAATCACGGCGACGATACCACTTCTGGATAACCTAAGCAGGGTTCCAAGCACCAAACCAATTAATCCCATCGCAAATGAAGAAATAACTGCAAAAGCAGCAATTTGTAAAAATTCGCCGTTGTTTAGCTGGTTATTTACTAAAGCCGAAAAAGCTAACGCTGGCGACAAGGCGTAGAATGTCAGGGATGATAATACCTTGGTGCTAAGACCCATTCGTTTCCGCAAGAAAAAACCTACAGCGGCAACGATGAATATAGGGATTATGTTTTTGGTAAAAACTTCAAGGAAGGGATTCACAAAGGTTGCCGGCTAGACTGAGAGATAAGGTTCAGCATCGTCACTATTTTCCCAGTCTAAGAGCGATAGGTCAATTTCTCCACCCAACCATGTCATTTCTTCCAGAGATTCGAGTGCAGCTTCATTCAACTCGCCGAATTCAGGATCTTCGGCAAGAGTTTCTAACAACTCCAAAGCGCGAGCCCCACCGATTTTCCCCAGAGAGGCTACGGCCGCTAGTCGAACTTCAAGTTCGTCATCGACTAATAGTTCAGCTAAACCCTGGATTGCGTCAATATGCCCAATGCTCCCGGCTGCTCGCGCAGCTTCCAATCGCATCTCGAAGCTGATATTGGACATCTCTTCCAAGATATCGGGCAGCCAGGCATCGTCAGCGCTTCTCCCCATGGCGTAAAGTGCGCTGATCTGAAGCTCAAGATCGCCGCTAAAATAAGCATTCTCTATAAGTTGTGGAACCCTCTGGTGAGAGGAGGTAG
>BTQB01000350.1:0-3196 GCA_036985655.1 Anaerolineae bacterium
GGTATAGATCCCTAGCGCATCGTGATATTGGCCGGCGGCCGTTAGCTTGCCCGCCAGATGGCCAGGAGTATCACCTGCGCTTACAATGGCAACGGCCGCGCCATCGGCGAAAAGTGTACATGTATATTTATCAGTCCAATCGATAAATTTGGTCATCCCATAACCACCCGCCACCAGGATATTATTTATATCTACATCCGTTGCTACGTATCGAGCGGCGCTGTCGAGAGCAGTGACCCAGGCAGCACAGGCACAATTAACGTCATAAGTACCGGCATTGTCTGCGCCTAATTCAGCTTGGACAACGGAGGCAGTCGCTGGGCTGATGTAATCCGGTGTGTCCGTAGCCACCAGGATCAGGTCGAGATCGGCCGCCTCCAGCGATGCTCTTTCCAGCGCTTGACGAGCGGCCCTGATAACCATGCTCGATGTTGTCTCGTTCTCGGCCATGACATGGCGCTCGTGAATTCCAACGTTCTCCACCAGCCACTCACCGACCTTCTCGCCAAGCATCTCGTCAAGGTCATCATTGGTGAGCACCTTATCGGGTATATAACGGCCGGTACTGATTATCTGGGCGAATCTCTTCATAATTTATCCATATTCGGCATTGTCAACGACTTGAAAATCAATAGATTTGGCCTCAAAGAAAGCTCTAACGGTTGGCCAGAATATATCTGGACGTTCCATATAGGTCATATGCCCGCTTTTTGGCAGCATCACCTGCCGGCTGTTGGGGATTATCTCCAGCAGCTTTTTCTGCTGCCAGGGTGGGATAGCCCTATCCTGCTCGCCGGTTAGGATAAGTGTCGGCGTCAAGATATTTCTATAAGCATCTTCTTCACCGTCGATAATCTCGAAGAATGGGTTTTGGGCCTCAGTCAGTCGAACAAGGCAATATTTCCTATCCTTGTATCGATCGAAGAACTTTCTTCGACCGCTTTCCATGGCCTCCCCGTAAATCCGGCTGGCAAACTCCTCGCTGAAAATCTTTTCATATAAATAGTGTGTATAGAGCTCGAAGGAAGGATCTAGCGCCGCATAAAATCGTAGAGAAAGATCCTGGTACATCTGGAAGATCGTTTCCCGGGTTAGGAGGATTCCGGACAAGGTCAACGTGTGAAGTCGATCCTGGTGTAACCGGCCGAGGTCGGCGGCGATAAAACCACCGTAGGACACGCCAATAGGATGAACCTTCTCAATATCTAAAGCATCCATTACCTGAATGAGATAGCTGGCAAGTTTGCTAATGTAGTAGGGCTCATCTTCTTGGGAAGAACCCCCCTGCCCAAAATAGTCATAGAGCAGGACATCATAATCGGGTAATAGAAAAGGCACAGTCCTATACCAGGATCGCGTAAGCATGGCCAGACCATTTAGGAGTACGACGACCTCTCTTTCGTCCTGGCCGAAATATTCCCAATATATTCGCCGGGTTCCGACCTCGACGTCGACAAAGCCGGCTTTATCGGCTGTTAGTTTATCTTCTCCCATAATCATTCAGACCAATTGTTGGGTCTTAATTACCCATGAAGAAAACGGTTGATAATCTCCACGGCCGCATCTGGCTTATCGAAAGGAAAGAAGTGACCAGAGTCGGGGATAATTTCAAGCTGGCTGATTGGAATTTCCCGAGCTAACAGATCAGCATTTCCCGGAGGAACCAATTTGTCATCATCGCCAGAAAGGATCAGGGTCGGAACTTCAATTTGTTTTAGCTTGAGCTCATAACTATCTTCAACAGATACAGCATATAAACGCAAGCCGATGGCCATTTGAGCCTGGAGGGCCTCCGGTGTCATCGGGCGCGATATGATGTAATCAATCCACTCCTGGACGAATTCAGGATTAGCTTCGTAGAATCCATGGGAAGTGCTAATCTTAATCCCCCATTTGGAACGTTCCATCAGGTCCATTTTCGTATCAGTTAATATCGCAAGGGTCTCCGCAGGCATATGAATATGATTTGGTCCACCAAAATCAGTGGATGCTAAAATTAGTTTGTTAACCATTTGTGGGTAGGCCAGGATCAATGATTGAGCTATGAATCCACCCATGGAGTGTCCCAGGATGGCGGCTTTGTCGAATCCGAGAGCTTTTATCAGCTCGACAGTGTCGTCAGCCATCATGTCGGCCGTATATGGTCCTGGAGGATCATCGGTTTTCCCTACGCCACGATTATCAAATATGATGACCTGGTTTTTTTCAGCCAGGCCGGGGAGCATCTTGTGCCATACCCAGATGTCGTATCCCAGACCGGCTATCATTACCAGCGGCTCACCTGATCCATGAATCTCGTAGTAGATATCGATTCCGTTAACATGTACCGTGGGCATAATGAACTCCTAGTTGAGGTAGCGATCCCGCAAGGCAGATTTAATTACTTTTCCATATGGCGAGTGTGGCAGCGAATCAGCAAAAATAATTTGCTTGGGAACCTTATACTTGGCCAGATGCTTACTGCAATATTCTTTTAAATCTTCGGCAGATGTCGAATCGCCTTTTTCTAAAACGACGATCATCATACCAATTTCGCCCCATTTTTGGTCTGGTTTTCCAATGAGAGCGGCCTCGGCGACTGCCTTGTGCTCCATAAAGACGGCCTCAACTTCGGCCGCGTAGATGTTTTCGCCACCACTTATAATCATATCCTTAAAGCGGCCGGCAATAGTGTAAAATCCATCTTCATCTTTGCGGGCCATGTCGCCGGTGAAAAACCAACCATCCTGGATCGTTTCAGATGTCGCCTCTCGATTTCGCCAATAACCACCACAGACGTGGGGGCCCTTGATAACGAGCTCGCCTGTTGTCCCCAGAGGAACTTCATGCCCAGATTTGTCGACCAACTTCATCTGGCTGTGAAAGATAGGTTGGCCCACCGATCCCGATTTTCGGACCGAATCCTCGTCGGTCATGGAAAAACAGTTGGGACCCACCTCGGTTAGACCATATCCTTGCCGAAAGACAACGCCTTTTTTGTCGCGCCAGGACTGCATCAATGATGGTGGGCAGGGCGCTCCTCCGCTGATGAAAAAGCGCACCTTGCTAAAATCAGCCTCTGCAAAATCGGGCGAATCAAACCACATCTGGAATAATGTAGGAACGCCTAGAACAACTGTACATTCCTCGTTGATAATGACCTGGAGTGATTCACCTGGGTCAAAAGAACGGACAACAATGATCCGGCCGCCCAAAT
>BTQB01000351.1:0-3178 GCA_036985655.1 Anaerolineae bacterium
ATAGTTGTAAATAAGTTCATCAAGTGAGTGGCAGATGTAAACCTCTTTCCAACCCCCACCATGAGCATCCTTAAGAACACAAGGCAAGCCCACAACCTCAATCAGTTTTTCCCAATCAACCGGAGCCAGGTTCCGCAGGCTGTCAGGATGAACGATGCCAGGCACGTATTCCTTATTTGGCAGCACTATGGTCTTAGGGCTGGCGATACCCAGCTTAGTAGCCAGGGAGGCCTCAAAATATTTGTCATCGGCCGTCCACATAAAGGGATTATTGACAACGGTAACTCCCTGAAGAACTGCGTTCTTAAGATAAGAACGATAATAGGGGACTTCATGGGATATGCGGTCAATGATAACGGAATATGGGTTAGGCTCGTTCATTCCGGTGCCACCTATGGTGATATATTCAGCTTTTACACCTTCATCCCGGCCGTTAATTTCATCAATAAAAGCGGGAGGAAATGACCATTCACGGCCAACGAATAACCCCACCATCAAGCTCATGATTACACCCTCCACATATGTATTAACTTTCGGCTCTTTCGAAAATAGGACACAGATTGACACAGATTTCACGGATTAGAATTGGCATGATTCTTCGAATATCATCATTTTCATCCATCGTGGTGCGCCGATGTGCAAGAGAACTCCACTAAAAAAATGTGGTTTCACCGGAATCCTCCCGGAGGATCTTGAACGCTCTAACTTACATGGAAGAGGCATTAATCATGTCCACCGACGTAATGAACTATCATTCGGCGCCACCAGGGCCAATCATGAGCCCAGCCATCCCATACCCTTAATGCGTTGCCAATGCCTTTGTTCCACAATATCGTCGACATCTCTTCGCTGCTGTGTCGCAAGGGATCGTCTGCGCCCGTCACCAGGATAATATCCATCCTGCGTAATGCCTCTAATCGCCCCAAATCGGCTTCGTTGGCTATGTAGGCGACCGGATTATTAAAGTAAACGTTATCATCGTGATAACCATCCATCCAGCGCCGGATGTCGTATACACCGCTCAGGCCGATGGTTCGCCCAACACTATTCGGATGGCGGAGCGCAAAATTTACCGCATGGTACGCGCCGAAGCTAGCTCCTGACGTAGCCAGGAAAGGGTTTGAATTTACCTTCTGTGTCAGGGGAATCACCTCGTGAAGGATGTAATTATCATATTGGGATTGACGCCAGGCCCGATCGGCCGGATATTTCTACCTTGCATACCAGCTATCTTCGTCGATGCTGTCGACGCAGGTTAATTGCAGCCAGCCCCTTTCAATCTGATCGCTTAAACTCCCGATCATTCCCCGGTCTTCCCACTCGAAAAAGCGACCCATTGATGTGGGAAAAACTAATAACCGTGCGCCGCTATGGCCGAATATGAGCAGCTCCATGTCCCGGGCCAAAGACGGACTATACCAACGATGATACTCTCTTTTCATCTCATCATTAATGTGGCGATTGATGCCATTGTTTGGTGATTTATGATCGTAAGGATCCAACCTTTTAGAGAAAAATAGCTTTGGACGTTTCTAATTGTAGGAGCGAGATAATTGGCTGACAAACATTGAACTCTCTTGATTCGTAAGACTTTGTGCTGTCCGCTGCTCACTGGCTCAACCACTGGCCCAATCCTTGACGTCATAAGGCCCATCGCTATAATCCACTGACTCATCCAGGTGTATCGAAATCAATCATATGTTAGAAAAAATCGCCCGAATCGTTGAGCGTTATAATGAGCTCGAACGTACTATGGCCGAACCAGAGGTGCTGGCCGATTACCAGAAGCTGGCTGAATTGGCTCAGGAAAGATCTGAGCTGCGGCCGCTGGTCGACGCCTACCAGCAGCACAAAGAGGTCTCTCTCGAGTTAGGGGAAGCCCAGGATATCCTGGCTGAAGCCGATGATCCCGAAATGATTGCCATGGCTGAAGATGAGATCAAGATCCTATCCGAGCGCCAACAAGAATTAGAAGAGCAGATGAGGACGCTGTTAATACCGAAAGATCCTAGGGATGACAACAACGTTTTTATTGAGATTAGAGCTGGCGCTGGCGGTGATGAAGCTGGGATATTCGCCGCTGATCTGCTGCGAATGTACGCACGATACGCTGAAATTCGGGGTTGGAAAACAGATATAGTTGGAGAAAATCGAACTGGGGTTGGCGGCTATAAAGAAGTGATCATGGCGGTGAAGGGGAAAGGGGCTTTTTCGAAATTCAAATTTGAGAGTGGTGTACACCGGGTGCAGCGAATACCCACCACCGAATCACAAGGCCGGATTCACACCAGCACGGCGACCGTCGCGGTTATGCCTGAAGTGGATGATGTGGAAATTAATATTGACGATAGAGATCTAGAAATCACCTCGACCTTTGCCTCGGGACCAGGTGGTCAGCACATGCAGAAGAATGCGACGGCCGTCCGGATCGTTCATGTGCCATCGGGCATAACTGTAAAGGTGCAGTCTGAACGTAGTCTCACCCAGAATAAACGGCTTGCCATGGGAATTATCCAGGCAAGGTTGCAGGAACAAGAGGAATCCAAGCAAAGAGCCTCATTGGCGGCCGATAGAAAAGCCCAGGTTGGCACAGGTGACCGCAGCGAAAAAATTAGAACCTATAATTACCCTCAGGGTCGAGTTACCGACCATCGAATTGGATTCACGAGTTATAATCTACCACGTGTGTTGGAAGGAGATCTAGACCCATTTATCGAGGCCCTAAGCATCGCTGATGAAACTGCAAAGCTGGCCATGGCAGAGGATGGTGTACTGTAATCGCCAAGTAAAGATGCCGACAACGAACTGTCGGGCTGAGGAATAACGGAACCCGGATTACACGCTGCCACAACAATGTGACGGATGATATGTGGAAATATTCATTATCAGATGAAATTCTTTTGATTTGAGCTTTTCCCACATTTAGAGAATAACCCCTCCAGGAGAACAACTATGGAACTTCTCAAGTACAAGCCTCGTGGTCTTTATTTTGAGGAGTATGAAGTCGGTTACAAAACAGTTACCACTAGCAGGACGATCACCGAGGGGGACATTGTCACTTTTGCTGGCCTATCCGGGGACTATACCCAGATCCACATTGATGCTGCTTATGCTGACGCGGGACCTTTTGGCGAGCGAATTGCCCATGGTCTTTTGGTGTTGTCTATAGCTCTCGGTC
>BTQB01000352.1:0-3161 GCA_036985655.1 Anaerolineae bacterium
GGCCTTAGGTATTCTTGCTGGACTAGGCCTGGCCTTTTACTTCGGAAAGCGGGATGGCATAAAATCCGAACTTTGGATCGATGGGCTCCTGTTGGCTGTAATCGCCGGCCTGATCTTCGGCCGGGTCGTGTTTGTCATAGCCAACATCAGTTACTATTCCGAGAACCTCAGCGAAATTCCACTCATTTGGCGGGGTGGTCTTAGTTATCACGGGGTCCTGATCGCTGGTTTGATTTTCCTGGCGGCCTGGACGCGTTTCAAAGGGCACGCCTTCGGGCAGATAGCTCTATTATTGGCGCCATCACTTGCCCTGTTCAGCAGCTTTGGCTGGCTTGCCTGCTGGCTTGATGGCTGCGCCTACGGCCGTCAAGCAAACGCAGGCTTCCTGGTGGCAGATTTACCCGACTCATTTGGCGTCTTCGCCCTTCGCTATTCAACCCAGCTGCTTGCTCTTGCCCTTAGCCTGTTGATCTTCACTCTAACCCTCGCCATCCGGCAATATAGAAGGATCCCTTGGCTTCCATGGCTGACTTTGCTTCTATTAAGCGCTGCTCGGCTGGTCGTTAGTTTGTTAAGAGGTGATTCTGTCCCGATGCTGGGCTCGATTCGGATGGATACAATTGCTGAAGGCTTATTGATTATCTTCTGCCTTCTAGCCATTCTGGTGATCATCTTCCGAAAACCCGCCATTGAGAGCCGAATTGCTTAGCCAATGAGATAATCCAATGAAATTAACTACATGTCTAAGCCAGCTGCGCCGGTCCTGGATTCGTCTTCTTCTTCGTTATTATCGTTTCTGCCATACAATCCTAGAATTGAATCATATTGGCAAAGATTTTTCTTTGTGCTATTTAATTACTGTTTAGAGCTCGAGGTAATATGATTATGAATGATATTCCGTACCAACCATCAGAAATGGACGAACTCGATCTCAGCTCCTTAGCTGACGATAAAATTAAAGAAGGTCATAAATCCGGATTTGTGGCCGTCGCTGGAAGGCCCAATGTGGGTAAAAGCACTCTGATGAATGCCTTTTTGCGTCAAAAGTTGGCGGCCGTTTCCCCCCGCCCCCAGACTACTCGAAGTAAGCAGCTGGGTATTCTTACCACGGCCGATTATCAGATCATCTTTGTTGACACACCTGGACTGGTTAAACCGCGGCATAAATTAGACGAGTACATGGTAGACACAGCCAACGATTCGCTCCGGGACGCCGATATTGTCTTGTGGCTCGTAGATGCCGCTGTTTCTCCCGGACCCGGTGACAGGGCAATTGCGAAAACCTTTAGGGATTACCCAGCAGATCTAGCGCTCCTTCTTGGTCTAAATAAATCCGATTTATTGAAACCCAAAGATGTCCTCGAACGAACCAGGGCCTACTGTTCCCTCGTACCAGAGGCAGCGTGGCTGTTATTTTCAGCTCTAAAGGGAGATGGGCTCGATGCTTTGCTGCAGATAATAATCGAGATGCTGCCCGAAGGGCCCCGGTATTATCCAATTGACCAGACAACCGATTACTTTATCAGAGACATAGCTGCGGAATTTATCAGGGAACAAATTTTCTTGCAGATGCGAGATGAGCTGCCCTACGGCGCGGCCGTTGTAATTGAGAAGTTCGAAGAACGAGAAAACGGTGTCACCTATATAAATAGCACCATATATGTCGAACGGGAGAGTCATAAGAAGATCATTATAGGGAAAAAAGGGTCCCAGCTCCAAAAAATCGGTTCGGCCGCCCGGAGAGAGATCGAGGAATTAGTTGGATCCAAAGTGTTCCTCGAAATGTGGGTTAAAGTCGAACCGAACTGGCGAAAGAACAAAGAGGTGTTGAAGCGCCTTGGATACGGCTAATTTTTTTGGGTAAATGTAAGTTATCTGATTTTGAAGATGATTGTTCCTGGTCTTAAAGATCTGCTCCTGCTTGAACTACCGCTAGAAATATTCATCGGTGCGAGTGCAACCATCAATAGGAGATCGACGTATAGATAGTGCGCCATCGCATGTTGATTCACCCTGAGGAACTAAATAATGAGTGATGAGCTAATTCAACCTCCAATAAATCGACGAGAATTTATAAAAGCGGCCGCCTTGTCCGCTGTTATTGCTACCAGCGCAGGTACGACCGCTGCCTTGTTGGTGGCAAAGAACAAGGGTTCCACTTCCATGCCAGCGCTGATCCAAGATATTGAGCCCCCTGTTATCGGCCAGGGTCAGCGGGCGGCCGAGATTATTAACCAATTGATATCTGTTCAAGTGGAGAACGCCAGGCTTCGCACCCAGCTAAGATCAGCAGAAAACAAGCTGGAAGTCGCCGAAATACGCAGGAACGGCCGTGAGTCAGATATTACAAATGCTCTTCAAGCTCAACTTGAAAGCAGCGCCAACCAGAATATTACTCTGGCCGAGGAGGTAACGCTGCTCAGTGGGCTAGTCGCCCTATACGAACAGCTTGAGGCAATCGACTTGGAATCACTCCTTGATAGCGGCATCACGACAGTGGAGGGTACTTTCGACGATCTCCTTCTTCAAGTGCCCATCGTTCAAGAAGGGCTGGCATCGGGCCAGGAGGCGATTATCGATCTCGAATCCCAAATTCCTTCCCTCGAATCAGGTAGGCTCTGGTTGGCCGGCCAATTTGATACGCTTGGAACTCACCTGGACGACCTTGAGATGACATTGAAGGAAACCATAAAAACGGCTGGCCCAATTTTGCAGCAGTTAGGCCAATGGTTTCAGGATATTTCAAAGTGGCTTCCCTTTGGCATTGGCGATAAGGCAGGGGCAACAATGGACAGCCTGAGCCAGGTTCTCCAGGACATTCTCCAAACTAAAGAGGATCTGCCAGATCAGCTGGCCGGCCCATTGGCCAATCTCCTGGATAAGGAAGGCGACGAGACGGCAATTGAGCGCAGCCTGATCAATCCCTTGCGAATGGATCTCATCAATCCGACTGCTCAGGCAATGGAACAGACCAAGTCTCTTGGCGCGATGTTCAAGGCCGATCTTGTGGCTCCCTTCACGGCCGCCGTCGAAGAACGCAGTAAAATAGTTGCCTTAATTGCCGATTATCGACAATCCCAGCAAATTTGACTTCCCCAAATTCCTACCTATTTGATCCGGTTCTATTAAAAAAATTAACCCCTGACTCCACTGAAAAAACT
>BTQB01000353.1:0-3155 GCA_036985655.1 Anaerolineae bacterium
CCCAGCCGACGTTAACGAACACCATCGAACCGCCTACATCGACTCCCAAGCCACTCCCTTCACAAACTCCAACCAACGGGTTCGTAGAGGCATTTGATGGCGCAAAGGCTTATGAACACTTAATTTCTCAAGTAGATCTGGGACCTCGGGTTCCTGAGAGCAACGCGCACAATAATACGAGAGACCTGATTATCCAACATCTCTCAGATCTTGGGTGGGTTGTGGAGGAACAATTATTCCAGGTTGAGGGAATACAAGGACGGAATATTATTGCCAAAGCCAATCTGGAAGCCGGTCCTATTATTATTTTAGGCGCCCATTATGACACAAGGAGCATCAGCGATCGCTCCGCTGAAAGCGATCTGCCAGTGCCGGGAGCAAATGACGGCGCCAGTGGCGTTGCTGTATTGTTGGAACTTGCCCGTACATTGAACTTAGAGAACATTAACCAGGAGATATGGCTGGTATTCTTTGATCTTGAGGATCAAGGAAAAGGAGCGATTCCAGACCTTGACTATATAGAAGGTTCTGCTTTTATGGCGAGTAATCTTGAAGTTATTCCTGAGGCGGTTGTCGTGGTTGATATGGTAGGTGACAGCGATCAACGATTTTTTTATGAAGGTTACTCCGATCCTGAATTAAGGCAGGTTATTTGGAGTGTGGCAGATGACCTTGGTTATGGGGAATATTTTATCCCAGAAGTATCTTATACGATTAGGGACGATCACCTACCGTTTCTTCAGAAGGGCATACCTGCAATAACAATAATAGACTTTGATTATCCATACTGGCATACTATTGAAGATACTGTTGATAAAACCCATCCAAACAGCCTGGATCGAGTGGGGAAAGTATTACAACATTGGTTAGAGAAGGATATCGGAGATTGAATTATGAATGCCGTGATCAAAACTGAAGTTAAGTCGGTAACCATCTACCCTGATAGAGCGATGATTACAATCCAGGGTAGTATCAAGCTGGCAGCAGGTTCACACCAGGTGATATTTGACGAGCTTCCGATTTATATGGACACGGATTCTGTTCGTGCCCGGGGGCAAGCTGAAATGGCCACCCGGTTGTCGGGCGTTGATGTGATGCCAGTTTTTTATGAAGAATCACCTGCCCCTGATGTTGCTCGCCTCGTTGATCAAATAGAGGAGGTAAAAGATGAGCTGCATGTCTTAGATGACGAGAGTGAAACCCATGCGGCACATGCTGAATACATAAATGGGATACGGCAGGCAACCGACCGGTTTGCCCAAGGTCTTTCAAGGGGAAAATCCACAGTCGAAGATCAGATGGAGCTTACAAATTTCCTCTATGAGCAAGATAAGGTTACTAAAGCCTCAATACGCAAAATCAATATAGACAAACGCGAATTGAAATTAAAGCTGGCAAAGCTCCAAAAAGAGCTTAATGAAAGACGATCTTCGAGACCGAAGAAAAGAATGAGGGCAACGGTTGGGCTCGAATCAGATGGTGACGGGGAGGTGACAATGGAATTGTCATATCTCGTATCGCACGCTGGATGGAAGCCTCTGTATGACCTGAGGCTGTCTGGTGAAAATGGAAATAACTCAGTTGAGCTGGCAGCCTATGCTGAAATATGCCAGGAATCTGGTCAAGAGTGGAACGATGTGGAATTATCTGTGTCAACCGCCAGGCCGGCTGTCGCCCAGCGGATGCCAGAGTTAAATCCATGGTACATTGATATCTACAGACCACTACCTCCATCAGTTTACCGGGAAGCCCGGCTCAAGGCCCAGCCGATGCCTGCTGGCGAAACCGTGGTAGCAGCTTCTGTTGAGGCAGATGCAGCTCCATTGGCCACGCCAATATTGGCTGATGTAATAACCGCATCGGTTGAGAGCACGGGATCAGCGGTGACCTTTCGAATTAAGGGTCGATCCGATATACCTAGTGATGGTTCTACTCATAAGAAGATGATAGCAACCTATGTATTGGATCCCAATATTGATTACCTTACCATTCCCAAGCATACTTCGGCCGTCTTTCGAAGGATCAAGATGATCAATGAGACGCCAGCCCCTCTGCTGCCAGGGAAGGCCAGTCTGTTTGCCCAGGAGGAATATATTGGAAGCACCCAGCTTGAATACGTCCCAAATGGCGGCGAGATTGAACTGCTTTTCGGGGTCGAAGAGCGAATTCATGTAGAAAGGGAATTGGTAAAGAGGGATGTTGATAAGGTTCGCTTGCGAGATAAACGTCACATTAGATATGGATTCGAAATAGAGATCGAAAACCTGATGTCTAACGAGGTCAACCTCGAGTTACAGGATCAACTGCCCGTTTCCAGGCATGAAGATATCAAAGTCCGTTTAGAAAGTAGTGAACCAGATCCGTCAGAAACCTCCGAACTTAACATAATGGAATGGCATCTGGCCATAGAAGCAGGTGAAAAACGGAAAGTAAAATTCGGATACCTTGTCGAGCACCCAAGAGATCTTGTTGTTAATGGTCTAGATCTTGGCTGAAAATGAAATGGGTGACCGACCATTTTCAATAGTAGGTTATTATCGATAGTAATGGAGAATCTCTATCAGCGCAGAAATTCATGAAGTCATAGGACCGAGGGAGAAGGCCTTCCTGGTTGGGGTAGAGCTTGCCTGGGATCGGTCAGCCTTACCAGTTGAAGACAGCCTGGCAGAGCTGGCCCTATTAGCTGAGACAGCCGGGTTAAAGGTCGTAGGTGAACTTTGGCAGAAGTTAAACCATCCTAATAGCGCTACCTATATTGGCAAGGGAAAATTGGAGGAGGTCAAGATATTTGTAGATGATCTTGACGCCGACATTGTGATTTTCGACGATGAATTACTTCCCAGGCATTTGAGAGAGCTCGAGAAGGCTTTTGGCGATTCTGTTCGCGTTTTGGATCGCACAGCTCTGATTCTTGATATTTTTGCACTCCATGCCGACACTCGAGAAGGGAAGCTCCAGGTTGAGCTGGCGCAGCTCGAATACCGTTTGCCCAGGTTGACCAGAATGTGGACCCATCTGGCCAGGCAGACCGGTGGGAGAGCAGGTGGTGCCGCTGGCGGTGGCGCCACTAGTGGCGTGGGCCTGAGAGGGCCAGGCGAGACACAAAGTGAGTGTCAGCGGACAGAAATCGGCCGAAGAATAGCCACTGTAACACG
>BTQB01000354.1:0-3137 GCA_036985655.1 Anaerolineae bacterium
GGACAGAAAGGCGATCAGGCTGCCATCAGGCGACCATCGAGGCATGTTATCCACATGGTTTCCACTGGTAAAAGCTCGGTTTTTACCATCAGCAACGGCAACCATCCAAAGGTTTGTATATCTCTTTTGATCTTCCCTATCGGCCCTTGTTACACAATAGACAACATTTTTACCATCTGGGGATATTTGCGGTTCAGCGACTAACTCAAAACTGTAAAGATCCTCCGCACTTAAATATCTTTCTTGATTTTCCGGCATTTGAACTCCACAAAAACGACAATACTTCAATCTCTTGGTTTATACCAACCGCCCCTATTCTCCCTGCGCGGTTTCGCTTCTCCTCTCAGAAGAGACTAGGAGCACTATGTATGCTGAAAACCTGCCACTAGAGAAGTTGTCATTCCCCCACCTTCGTGAGGGCAGGCTCTGCGAAGGCAGGTATCCATCTTCCCAACCAGCGTGGATTCCCGCCTTCGCGGGACAAGCAAAAAGTGCAAACATAGTGTAGGAGATTAGTTTAGCACCTCCGATGTCTGCGCCAAATACCAGGCTATCGGAATCTGCTCAGCGAATAGATATAAGACCTTTTGGGAACCTCCCATCAGATTTATTCGTCTCATTGAATAGGCACATAAACACCACTCATCAGTTGATTTGTTGGAGGCACTATCATGAAGAAGAGAATATTTATACCAATCCAGCTTATGCTTATAGTTATTTTGATCGTCGCCGTTAACGGGGTGCAAGCACAGGATCCGATTACTCCCCTGCCCGTTCCCATTGAACCACCAATCATAATGCCTCCTATTTGGAATATGGATGGCCTCAAAATTGAGTACCAACGTGTTGATGTTGAAATTGTGGATCAGGTTGCTACGACGCATATAGACCAATTATTTGTCAATGAAAATGATTGGAGGTTGGAGGGGATCTATCTTTTTCCCCTGCCACCAGGCGCAGCTGTGAGTCAACTGACTATGTGGGTAGATGGTGAACCGATTGAAGCCAAAATCCTCGAAGCTGGAGAAGCTCGCCAGATTTACGACGAGATTGTTAGAAAGCTAAGGGATCCGGCACTGCTTGAATATGTGGGAAGCAGTGCGATTCAAGCCAACGTATTCCCAATACCACCTAAAGATGAACGACGTATCGAGATTACCTATTCTCAGATTCTGGAAGCCGATAATGGTTTAATCCATTATATATATCCCCAGTCTACTGAACTGTACACGAATACACCGCTTGATAGCCAGAGCATCAGGGTTGAAATCGATTCCCGCGACGCCATTCGGGCCATTTACTCGCCCAGCCACCAGGTTGCCATCAATCGCGATGACGATTATCGAGCCACGGTTGGTTATGAAGATGAAGATGTCGATGCGGACACTGATTTTGAATTATATTATTCGGTTTCGCCTGAAGATATAGGTCTAAACCTGATCTCTTATAAAGAAACGGGTCAAGATGGATTCTTTTTACTCCTGGTCGCACCTACTGTCGATATTGATGCGGATGAGATCGTAGCAAAGGACGTTGTCTTAGTAATCGACACTTCAGGAAGTATGGAAGGCGAAAAGATGGATCAAGCTAGAGAAGCAGCTGTTAAGGTAATAGAAAGCTTGAATCCCAGGGATCGTTTCAATATCATCGCCTTTAGCACGGGCACCCGGTCCTTCAACAGATCGCTTGTGCCTCTATCCGACGCAGGTAGTTACGAATCGTTCATCAACAGTCTAGATGCCGTCGGCGGCACCAATATAAGCCAGGCGCTGTTGGAAGCAGTGGACCAGGTGGAGGGTGACCGGCCAGCAACTATCATCTTTATGACCGATGGATTGGCAACCGAAGGAATTGTCGATACATCACTACTGCTGGATACGGTCAAAGGGCAGGCGCCAAACAATGTGAGAATATTTTCCTTCGGTGTAGGTGATGATGTAGATACCTTTTTGCTGGACAGCTTATCGAAGAATCACGGTGGAACGACCACTTATGTGCGGCCGGGTCAGCAGATCGATGAGGCGGTCAGCGCCTTCTACGCAAAGATAAGCATGCCGGTCCTGGCCAATATCATTTTGGATATCGATGGTGTGACTGTCGAGCAGCTCTATCCCCAGGATCTGCCTGATCTGTTCGCTGGCAGCCAGCTGGTTTTAGCTGGGCGTTATCGTGAAGGAGGACCGGCAATCATAACTCTCACCGGAGAGGTAAATGGGGAAGAACAGGAATTCGTTTATGACGATATCCTATTCAGAAGCAGGGGTGGTGAAGAAT
Source organism: Anaerolineae bacterium (assembly GCA_036985655.1). Classification (GTDB taxonomy): domain Bacteria; phylum Chloroflexota; class Anaerolineae; order Promineifilales; family Promineifilaceae; genus UBA11865. The sequence continues at coordinate 2,275 of BTQB01000354.1, forward strand.
TCATCCCCAGGTTGTGGGCTACAAGGGCAATTGGCCATCTGTTAACCCAGATCCGATTGCACGGGGAAGACGAAGAACTGGTCCAGAGCGTGATCAATCTCAGCATCAGGTACGGCATTATCACACCGTACACAAGCTATTTGATTGAGGAAAAGGATATCTTCACCCAGACCGGCAGAGAAGAAATATTTGAAGAATCACTAGAAGATTTCTCTGCCCCTGCTGAGGTAAGCGGCGCCGCCGCGGTGGACAAAGCGGCCGACCAGGCATTTATGGCTGAAGCAGAAGCTCCTCTAGCGATGCCCACAGGAACATTTAGTTCGGCCGAAGGGTCGCTATCAGTCGAAGAGATCGTTCAGATCATAGGTTCGAAAACCTTTATCTTTCGAGATGGCGTCTGGATGGACACCTCCTTCGATGCTGATGGGCAAAAACCCCAGGAGGTTGGCTTCGCCAGCGATGCTTACTTTGAGTTGTTGTCAGCGGCCCCAGAACTAGGTCAATATTTGGCCCTCGGTCAGAATGTCCTGGTCGTGCACGAAGGTATCCCCTATCAAATTGTTGAAGGCGAAGGTCCCACAGACATCGTGCTGCCGCCAGTTTGGACGCCTGATCTAAACCCGGATTTCCAGGCGGAAGAATGCGGGCCAGATTCGGTTAATGATATTAACTGTGCTGAGGACAACGTTATTGATGCGAACAATGTTGGGGATAGCAATGTTGAGGATGTGGAAACCAATGACCTGGCAGTAAGTTCCGGAGGGATTTGCGGTTTAGCGTTATTGGCCCCTCTCTTCCTTGGCTCAATACTGTTTGTGGCAGGCAAACGATATTATAAGAAATAGGGTAAATAAACCTGGGCT
>BTQB01000355.1:0-3136 GCA_036985655.1 Anaerolineae bacterium
AGTGACATTGAGTTTTTTGCTGGTTCCGCCGTCGAGGTAATCGAGGGGCAAGGCAAGTAGATTCATTTGTCGGCCCTGGCGACACTAATAGATGGTAGGTTCCGGCGGGAAGAACAATTCCGGCGCGCAACACAGTTCCGGGGGAAAAACAGTTCCCACGTGAACTGTTTAGACAATTGCCCTCAACCAACAGATGCCTCACTTTCGCGCCTAGATATTCTTTTTCCTTTTGATAAGGCTGACTATTCTTTCAAATCTGCTCCTTTGATCTTAAAATTTAAGCCGGGGCAAAGTTAATGGCCAAATATATTCTAGTTGTGGATGATGATACGCTTCTGAGGCGAAGCCTAAGCCTTCAGCTTGAGCAGGCAGGCTACAGGGCCGGAACGGCCGCATCTGCTGAAGACGCCTTGGCTCAGGTTGATCTAGAACGACCTGATCTAATCTTGTTAGATGTTGGTCTCCCTGGAATGGATGGGTTAGAGGCATTAAAGCATTTCCAACATGATTTGGATATTCCAGTCATCCTGGTCACAGCAAGACGCCGTGAGCTGGACACGATTTTGGGGCTTGAATTGGGTGCAGATAGTTACATAACCAAACCCTTTAATCCTGATGTCCTTTTAGCCCATGTGAAGGCCGTTCTGCGACGCAGCAGCCGGCAGCCATCCAAGGAAAAGGAGGTTTCTGGGCTAACTGTTGGCGATATCGCGATCGATCCAAAGGCTCATTCAGTTCATATCGCTGGAAGATCTGTCGATTTGACAGCCCGGGAATTTGCCCTATTCCACACGTTAGCCCTGGAAGCCGGCCATGTTCTTTCTATCGATGATCTGATTAATCGCGTGTGGGGACCTGAGTTCTTGGGTGAACCCCAGGTTGTCTATGTCCACATTCGTTGGTTGCGGGAAAAGATCGAAACCGATCCCCAAAATCCAGAGAGGATTGTCAACGTTCGGGGTGTTGGATACAAGCTTGTGGAACAGCAAGCCTAAATTTATTTCCACCTGGTATATTAATTGGGGTTGTACTAATAAGCTAGTCGAGTCTGATTCTAAAGGGGCTCAAATAAGTCGCCCCAATTATTTTATCTAACACCACCTCCATAAATAACGATGCGTTCTTTAAGGTCACGTTTCATCCTAAGTCACATTCTTCCAATAATCTTGGTGCTTCCCCTTGTTACAATCGCCCTACTCTACCTGCTCGAAACCCAGATTCTGCTTAAAGGGATGGCTGATGACTTAACGGAGAGGGCCGAATTTATCGCTGAAGCCGTAAACCGCCAACCTGGTGCCTGGCAAGATCCTGCTGCAGCCCAATCACTGGCTCGCAGCTTCACCCTATTGATTAACGGACAGCTGTTTATTTTGGGGAGCAAGGGAGAGCTGCTCGGCTCTGACAATCCAGAATTGGATGATCAGGTTGGTCAAATCCAGCAGTTCGAAGGTCTCAGCAAGGCCTTGAATGGCGAAGTCGACGTATTATTGATCTATGGCTATTCCAATCAAAGCGCCGAGGTTTTGTTACCAATCAGCGATATTAACCAGGAACTGGTAGGTATTATTGCAGTAACTCAGACATTGGAGGGTGTGGGGCCACTATTTGCCAGGTTGAGATGGTTTGTCTTGGGTTTGTTAGGCCTCGAGCTAATCATTAGCATCATCGTTGCGCTCATACTGGCAACTAGGTTGGAAAAACCAATCTCCCAGGCAGCTAACGCGATAATCCAGGTCTCTGAAGGAGAGCGCACTAAACCTATCCCCCTTTCAGGTCCAACTGAGATACGACGCCTTTCAGAAGCAGTGAACATCCTGGTTGAGCGATTGCGGCTGCTCGAAGAGACCAGGCGGCAGCTTTTAGCGAATCTTGTCCACGAATTAGGCCGGCCGCTGGGCGCCATCCGGGCAGCGATTCATGTTCTTATCCAAGGTGCTGTTGAGGATGATTCTACTCGAGACGAGCTGTTGTCCGGAATCGAAGATGAAGTAATCCGGCTACAACCTTTACTTGATGATCTGGCCCAGCTGCATGGCGTTGTTTTGGGGCGGGTAGACTTAGATCGTAAACCAGTAAACCTGAATAATTGGCTTCCTTCCATCATTCTACCCTGGAGAGCGGCCGCCCTTGAGAAGGGCTTGATTTGGTCATCCGATATCCCAGCGAACTTGCCAACTTTAAACATCGATCCTGATCGCATGGGCCAGGTGATAGGCAATCTATTAAGTAATGGCATCAAGTATACACCCGTCGAGGGGAGCATCTCGATTTCTGCCAGGAAAGAAGCAGCTGAACTATTGATAATTGTAACCGATAGTGGGCCTGGCATTGTTCTTGAGGAACATGAAAAGATCTTTGAGCCCTTCTTTCGCAGCAGCCATGATCGTCGATTTCCCCAGGGATTGGGTTTGGGATTGACCATTGCCAGAGATATGGTCGAGGCTCACGGCGGACAGTTGGTAGTTAGTAGTGTGAAAGGTCAAGGAAGCCGATTCGTCGTTCATCTTCCATTGAATGGCGACCTGCTTGATAAATCATGATTATTTTACTAACTTGCATGTATAATCATCCCAAACAAGTTTTAATTTTCCCCATACGAGAGATGAAATGACCGATAAAACTAGGATCCTGGGACAATATCAAACACCAGCCTCGGTTGCTGATTTAGTCTTAGGGTTCTGCTTAAGGGATCCTGGCGACCAGATAATTGATCCTAGCTGTGGTGATGGAACTTTTTTGGACCGGGCTAGCCAGTTTCTTGATTGGCTCGATCCATCGAGCCAGGGATCCGTCCACTCTTCAAGCCAATCCATGGCGCGATCTTCTAGCCAAGGATTGGCCCAACTCTGGGGAATCGAACTTGATATTGAATTAGCTGCCCAGGCTCAACTTGCCGTACCCAAGGCCAGCATCATATGCCGCGATTTTTTCGATATGGACCCATGGCCAGATATTCAATTTGACGCGATTGTTGGCAACCCGCCCTACACCCGAAGCGAATGGATAACTCAGCTGGCTGACATAAATGATCAAGCCAAACAGCTTTCAATGTTTAAGGGCGCCATCGATATTGATGCATCTCATTTACGTCAGCGTTCTGGCGCAGCTCATTTAATTCGAAATGATAGCGAGCTTG
>BTQB01000356.1:0-3127 GCA_036985655.1 Anaerolineae bacterium
AGGTTACGCTTGGTGCCCCCCAAGTCTTTCCGGCCAGATCTTCAAGAGTCTCAATGCCGCTGTCATTTCGAACCACGATCTGGGACCAGTACACCGGCCAGCCGAAACGAACGGAGGCCAGACCTGCCTGCACGCCGCAGCGTTCGTTGGCAATGACGTATCCCAAAGCGGGAATGAAGCCAATAGTGTCATCGGGCGAGGCGCACATGGACTCGATGGTGGCCGCGTAGCTGGTGGGCACGCTAACCTCGAACACGAGACCAGTTACTTCATTCAGGGCCTCCTCCAGGAGTTCGCCGCCAGCGAGAATGGCGTCAACTTCGACGGAGGGTACAAAGAGCACCTTGATCGGCCGCTCTTCAGAACCCAGAGGCGCAACCTCTTTCTCGACTTCGACAATTTCAGTGACCGTTTCAGTCTTAACCTCTGTTACGACCCGGGTCACTTCGACTTCAACTTCAACCGGTACTTCTACTTCTACCTCCTGGAGTTCAGTGACTACTCGAGTCACTTCGACAATTTCAGCTTCTGGCTGGCATGCCGCCAGGACCACTACCAATGCCAACAATCCTACTATTAACAAAGAAAAACGTTTGGGGTTCATGAGATACCACTCCTCCTTCAATGGGTAATATCTAATACAGAAAATGAGATTTGAACTTGCTGCACCCTACCGATACAGACATCGCGGAAACTAAACGGGATGATACTAAAAAATAGCGAACGGTACAAGCACCAATTTTAGATTTGTGACCCAAATTCTAAAATTAAATGTTAGGTCAAGTTGGGGCTGTCCCAAAAGGTTCGATTTGGCGAGTCACACCGCCATATATGGTGGTTGCCAACAAATCGCACCCCTATATATGGCGGTCCGCTTTGAACAAGTGCTACTTTTGGGACAGCCCCCGGTCCTATGAAGGGTTAATTCTGCAGAATGTGCACGAGCGAGAACCAGGGATTAATCAAATCTCGGAATCTCGCGCGGTTCGCACTTTTCTAGATTGTCTTCATCGGGCATATCGACCAAAATCTCATGGGGATCAACGCGATTATTAAATTGAGAGATCTCAACATCTTCATGAATGAGGCCTGCCCACACGGGTTGGGGATTGCGGTTCCCAAAAGGGCCAACAACGCGAATGCCTCCGCTGATGACTGCCCGCTGGCCGGGCATCAGGTAGTAATGTTCGCCAATCTTCTCCAGGTCATCAATCCCTCCAATGGCCCAGCGATACGGATAGTTAGACAGCTCATTTTCAAAACCAATGCCTACACGCCAGGCCCCTGACTCAGTGTGCCAGCCCAGGGTGTTATAGTTCCAACCGGAATCATAAATTGTGCCAGGTTCTGGGCCGCTGGTACGAAGGGGCGTCGTCCCATAATTTTGGACAGTTAAGGTGAAGAAAATTGTGTCACAAATTGATACGGCCGTGGCCGACCAATCGACTGTATCCCCAATTACCGGTGAAATAATCTCAGCTCGGGGGACGCCGCCAAACTGGATCTCCAGCTTATCTTCGACGCGAATTTTCTGCCCCTCAGCGTCCTCGGCAATGGCAATGATCGCATAAGTACCGTCAGGAGGAGGCGTCGCTTTATTGTCCACCCCAGCCTCGTAATCAAAATAATGTCTGCCAATCGCTCCAATTTCCACGCCACGTTCTACCTCGGCCACAGGCAATTGTGAGCCTTCGGTCGTCTCAACAAATACGCGTGTTTGAACTACTTCCTTTGGCAGAAAAAATTGAATCTGGACTCTATCATCAATTCCATCTTGATTGGGTGAAAAGACATTCTTGTCAAGGGTGAAATTACGCATCTCGGGCAGCTGCTCATCCGCATTTCGTATTGCCAGAAAACCGCTCGATTCTTCTATCTTGCCACTGGAATCTACCGCACTGATGGTCCATGTATAATCCCCATTCTGGAGAAGTCGAGTTAAGATCTCCCCCTCTATTGTTTCTCCAGGTAGAGAATAACCATCAACCACGCCGCTGAAATGCACCTGATATTCACCGACTCCCCTGGGTTCATCCTGGCGAAAGTAGAATCGTTCTCCGTTCACGTTTTCAAAAAAGATTGAAATATCAGCGTTGCTAGTCAGTTCATAGGATATTGTTGTTACATCTGTTTCGCCGTCGGCGTTCGGTGAAATTGACTCGTGCTGGAATGATACATCCCGCAGAAGGTTGGGGTTTCCTTTAAATATCAGCCAACCGGCAGCGCTCAACAAGAGTACAACACCGATTGCAATCGCAGCCACCGCTACCGGTGACAACCTCCGGTCGCTCATGGGCGGTAGTTTACCAGAGGGCAGGCCATGGACAAGGAATTAATAGGATGGGGAAGGATAGCGAAGGCCATGCGTATGGAACGGGATGTTTTAGAACGGTTAAGAATTTTAAGAGTATCTTAACCGCCGTAAACGGCAATTATGATGCTGGGGGTTACATAAGCTTCTACATAGGCCGCAAATAGAAGCAGGGGAAGTGAAAGACCAACCATAACTCGCCCAAAATCGGCCGCACCCATCAGCCAGGCCTGTCCCAGCGTCCGGTCTTTGGGCTTATTTAAGATGCTGGAATGCCAGCGAAGAGCGGCCGCCAAGGCCAGCATTAAGCCGGCGACTTCAAATAGAGCATGGGGTAGGATCGCTGTAACAAGAAACAAAAGCGACGGTTCACCGGCGATATTCAATAAGCCGCCTATTATGCCGATAATAACCCAGGGTAAGGCAAATATGGCTACGTCCATAACGCCAAAGGAGAAAATACCTAAAGCGACCGCGACCGCTATCACCCGGAGATTTTGAAAGAAAATAGTTAAGGGCAGCCGGGCGAAGATGTATTGCAAATTCGCAGTGTTTTCAGCTATATTGGCCGCGGATATCGTTTCGGTTAATTCAGGAGAAATCGGATAGATCCCGGTAAGGACGAATCCCAAAATATAGCCACCGATTAAGGCGATCCCAAGGATCAATGAAGGCTTCTGTAGTTCAGGCAAAAAGCGGAACAGGGCCTGGTACCAGACCAAGGGATTCGGATACCGGCCAATCATTTCCCGCCCACTAAAGCGACCCCAGAGAGATCGCCAGATCGAATCGAAGTGAATCTGGTCGATATCCTGG
>BTQB01000357.1:0-3124 GCA_036985655.1 Anaerolineae bacterium
ATATAACTAAGTGATTGAAGAATTTATGAGCAACTTGAACATTTTAGTTACCAGCGGCGCTGGATTCATCGGCTCCCACCTTACAGACGAATTATTGAAGCGAGGTCACAGAGTGACCGTACTTGATGACCTCAGCAGCGGCTATGTAAACAATGTCGCTGAGGGCTGAATTTGTCTGTGGCAGCATAAACGATGTTAATCAAGTCAAACAGCTCTTTGAAGATAGTCATTTTGACACTGTTTTTCACCTGGCAGCTTAAGTGGCCAAGGGATTGAGCCATTTCATCAAACGATTCAACTACACCAACAATTTGATTGGCAGCATTAACCTAATCAACGCCTCAATAAATACCGGCGTAAAATGTTTCATCTTCACGTCTTCCATTGCTGTATACGGCAGCAGCCCCGAACTACCCATGACTGAGGAGACAGCCGCGCAGCCAGAAGATCCTTACGGAATTGCCAAGCTCGCCGTGGAACAGGAGCTCAGGGTCTGCAAAGAAATGTTCGATCTGGACTACATCATATTCCGGCCGCACAATGTTTACGGTGAAAGGCAGAATATCGGCGACAAATACCGGAATGTCGTTGGCATTTTTATGAACCAGATCCTTCAAGGCCAACCCATGACTGTCTTTGGGGATGGAAATCAGACCAGGGCTTTCAGCTACATAGGTGATATGGCCCCGATCATGGCTGAAGCTATCGAGGTTCCCGAAGCAGCTAATCAGATTTTTAATATAGGGGCAGACCAGCCATTTACAGTTAACGAGCTAGCCAAGGCCGTAGCCCGGGCTATGGGGGTTGTACCAGAGATAACTCACCCGCCAGCCCGCAGCGAAGTTATGCATGCCTACTCTTCCCACGAGAAAGTGGGACAGTTCTTAGGAGATCGAGACCTATATAGCTTGGATGAAGGTCTGGAACGCATGGCTGCTTGGGTAAAAATCCATGGGGCTAGAACCAGTCAAGAGTTTGAGATGATCGAGGTAAAGAAAAACTTTCCAAAAGCATGGCTTCCCGAGAAAGAAAAAGAGATCATCCGTTAGGCCCGCTCAAACCCTTGAAATGATTATTCCCGATGAATGAACCATTCGTTGTTATCGTTATTCTTAATACCAATCGTCGCCGGGACACTTTGGAATGTCTGGCTTCAATTCATCAAAACACATACAACAATCATAAGAGCATTGTATTGGACAACAATTCAACCGATGGATCTGTCGAGGCCATCCAGGAGCGATTCCCCTCGGCTCAGATCATCCGATTAGTTGAAAATCTTGGATACGCTGGAAACAACAACATTGGTATTGAAGCAGCCATAGCCCAAGGAGCAGAATGGGTATTTGTGCTCAATGAGGACACAATTCTTGATCCCGAGTGCCTTACCCAGTTAGTGCGAGTTGGCCTAAGTGACGACCAGATAGGAATCGTCGGACCAATGGTTTACCATCACAATGAGCCGGAAATCATCCAATCGGCCGGCGGGCTCTTGGGCAGCAATTGGGAATCAATCCACTTAGCCAAAGACGAGCTGGATCGAGGTCAGTTTACCAATTCTCATCAAGTCGAGTGGATATCCGGCTGTGGAATCATGGTGCGGGGAACTGTTATCGAGCAAGTAGGAATGATAGACGCCAGATTTTTCTATTTCTGGGAAGAAACTGAATGGTGTGTACGAGCCGCTAAATCAGGCTGGCTAATCTTTCATGTACCTAAAGCAAAACTTTGGCATAAGGGTGTACAGCGAGATTACCACCCGAAACCATCCTTGTTTTACTACAGCACACGGAACTGGTTCTTGCTTCTATCTAAACACCATGCGCCGTTTACTGCGTGGATTGTTGCTTGGATAACAACGCTAAGAACGCTAACGAGCTGGTCAATAAGACCTAAATGGCGATCAATGCGAGCTAATCGTGATGCGATGTTTAAAGGTATGCTCGATTTTATTAGAGGTCATTATGGGCAAATGCCGTTGTGAATCCTGGCTGACAAATAGTTGATAAAATAATCCATATATAGGAGTTGTATTGTGAAGGCACTTGTCACTGGGGGCGCGGGATTTATCGGAAGTAATCTAACCAGCCATCTAATTAAAAAAGGGCATGAAGTAACCGTATTTGATAACCTGTCCCGAGCTGGATGTGATTATAATCTGGCTTGGCTGCACAATGGATATGGCAGCGATTCATTTAATCTTATAGTCGAAGATTTGAGGAATTTTGACAAACTTAGGCAGGCATCGGAAGGTGTTGACATCATCTACCATTTGGCCGGTCAGGTTGCTGTTACAACTTCGGTTCATAATCCGCGTTTAGATTTTGAAGCCAATGCGCTCGGTACGTTCAATGCGCTGGAAGCAGCGCGTCTCGCTGGCAGCGACCCGATTTTCATCTATGCCAGTTCAAATAAGGTTTATGGTGGTATGGATGGTGTAAGGGTCGTAGAGGATGAAACACGTTATCGATACGATGTGTTAACTAATGGAATTCCAGAAACACAACCTCTGGACTTTCATTCACCTTATGGATGCTCAAAAGGCGCCGGAGACCAATATACAAGAGACTATGCCCGTATTTATGGATTACGAACAGTGGTTGTGCGTCAAAGTTGTATATATGGATATCGACAGCTTGGTATCGAAGATCAAGGTTGGCTGGCCTGGTTCATTATTGCAGCCTTTAAGAAGCGACCAATTACGATATACGGAAATGGCAAGCAGGTTCGAGATGTTCTCTTCATCGATGACTTGATCTCGCTTTACGATGTTATTGTTCAAAATATTGAGACGGCCGCTGGACAAGTTTACAACATTGGAGGTGGACCTGGGAATACAATTAGTATATGGATGGAGTACGGTGCCATGCTCGAAGAGCTATTTGCACATTCAATCAACATCCGGTATTCAGATTGGCGACCAGGGGATCAGCCCGTTTATATTAGTGATATTCGTAAGGCAGAAAGAGAGCTTGGATGGAGGCCACATATTTCGGTTAAGGAGGGGGTTGTTTCACTCTTTGAGTGGGTAAGGGACAACAGGGATCTTTTTTTACCACTTTGAATAGATGTCACAAAAAAATGTAGATTAAACTATGACTCTACTGAAAAAACTCAGATAACG
>BTQB01000358.1:0-3113 GCA_036985655.1 Anaerolineae bacterium
CATCCCATGATTTATTTACCCATGTTAACTGGGCATAACATGCCCGGACATCCCCGTCAAAGGGGGATCCTACCGAACCCACATTAACTACAAGCGTTGCGTCAACCTGGCGTATCAGAGGTCGGTGAGTATGGGCCACACATAGTACAGCCGGGGCCGGGGCAATTTGCAGCCGCATCACCTCAATAGCTGTTTCGGGGTAAATACCGTCCCTGTTGCCGCGCATGGATGCGTGGACGATGCGCACCTCGCTGCCCTCAGGCCCGGCAAGGGACACCTGGAAAGGCATAATCTCTAGTTCCTTCAAACGGCCGTTGAGTTTCTGGTAGGTCCAGTGGGCGCTGCGGGAAATATCAAATAGGGGGCCGCGGCGGGGTGAATCCAGTTTGGACATGTCCAGGACATAATCTTCATGATTACCTCGCACCGTTCGCCAGCCGTCTACCTGCTGTTTCTCTAAGAGAAGATCCAGGCAGGCGACGGGTCTAGGACCTCGATTTATTACATCCCCCGCCAAGACGATTATGTCCGGCCGCCAGGAAGTGACGTGATCAACAATTACATCAAAGGCAGGTAAATTACCATGGACATCTGCAAGAACAGCGATTTTCAAGTTCAGTGCACCTACTTTATCGGACTCGGCCGAGAATCTCTTGGACTGTAAAATGAACTGGTGTACAAAAGAAGTATAGCCCGACCATACACAGTTGACAGATTTCGCTATCATATCATCGAAAGGAGAAATTATCAGAAGGTGATTGGCTGCACTGGCGGATTGGCGTTTAATACGACCAACCACTTGATTCGCCCAGGGACTCCATTAATGAACTTTACCAAAGCCATAAGAGACCGGCTTTCCTGGCAGCTGAGGTCAACGATGTTGTAACCGAACGGGTATGGAGAAATGGAGGAAACATGAAAATAGCAATCGGCTCAGACGAACGCACTCATTTGACTGATACCGTGATCAAAGAGGTAAAGAATTGTGGCCATGATGTTATTCTCTATGGCCCTTTAATCGATAAAGAGGAATATTGGCCACGGGTTGCCCAGCAAGTTGCCGAGAGTGTAGCAGCGGGGTCTGTTTCTGAGGGAATTCTATTCTGTTGGACGGGCACTGGCGTCAGCTTGGCAGCTAACAAGGTTCCTGGAATTAGAGCGGCTCTATGTGGCGATGCCGAGACAGCGAGAGGGGCGCGTCTTTGGAATGATGCTAATGTTCTCTGCTTGTCATTGAGGTGTACATCGGAGGAGGTCGCTAAAGAGATATTGGAAGCCTGGTTTGGAACCCAATATAAACCAAACGACATAGATGATAAATGCCTTGGGCAACTGCAGGAAATCGAAACCAAGTATAAAAAGGCAATAAGCCCATCTTAACGGACTGCTACGCAAAAAATAGAAACCGACCAGGAAGTGGAGATAGACACAGAGATCCCGTCATTTCTACTCGCCGATGAGTTCCACCAACAACCAGAATCATCGATTTATTACGCATGATAAACCATCAACCGCTCTTATTTCAATATCCCGGTGGAGGAGTTGTGGTCAAATCTGAAAGAGATCGCCTACTTACATAGGGAATGTAGCCATTAGCGTATGAGTTAACATAGGCCTGGTTAGAATATGTTAAGGCATACTCACAATTAAAGACCGGTAAGCCAGCGTTCAGATATTTATCGAGGTGGTCTATGTAATAAGACACCAAATCAGTATCGTTGACCCAATCGTAACCGTCGGGATCATTCCATTCGTCGGTGGCGTCCCCATCATACCAGATGGCTTCCTGCGAGATAGCGTCAATTGCATCAACTAACTCAGGATGCCCATCAATCAGCGCGGATGCGTTCTGCTGGATGATTACAAAATCAGGATCGCGGGCAGTTGCATACTTTCGCATCTCCTGGATAAATGCGATCATCTCATCAGCCGGATCTAAACCTGCTGATTGAGCGGCTTGAGCTACCTGTTCATTCTCAAACCCCTCAACCCAATCCAGGTAGATACCGTCAAACCCATCACTTATCACCTCATCGATCACGCTGGTGTATTCGCCATAAGGTTCACTGTTCTGGTTTTTCCCGTAGATAACAATATCCTGCCAGCTCGAATTCCAATAAGCGATGGGATAGTTGCCTATCCAACCATCGGGATCGCACGCTATAATGTAGTCGGGCCAGTCATCTGGACGAGGACCAGTACAATCCCAGCCCTTGGACCAGTTCCAGTACCAGCGCCAGTCCTCAGCCTCTCCTATATCAATGTAGGCTAAGACCATCTTTCGGTTGATACCGTTGCTTGCTGTGCTGTTTTTCACCTTGTCGACCATCCCTTTGGTGTTGAAGAGTTTATCATCCGAGGACCAGTCTGTGCGGGTTGGTTCTAAGACCAGCATATCGTAGCTAGAAGCGACAAGCTTATCCACCATCCCTGACTCGTTGATCGCCTGGATCTGATAAGCCCAAAACTTGATCTCCGACAGCGATAAGGGAGGTTTCTCCTGATGGTTGTTTTTTAAGAATGGCAAATGTATGGCGTATTTGTAATCGGCCTTCGGCAGGGGAATAAGAGATGCATATTGATGCATCGCAGCAGATACCGGTGACACAGACCTGAAGATGATCGAGGCCAATATTACTATCACCCAAATTGTGAGGATCTGCCATTGATTTATTTTCATTTCACCCTCTGGGAAGATGTTCAGATCGGCCTGCCTTTTTGAAAGGCGCCACTTTTGCGTAGACCAAGGTCATTCTTGCTGTAATTTTCTTTCGCTGTGGCTGCCAACCCTTCAAACAGCCATGACTTGCCTACTGGCTCCTGTTTGCGTCATTCGAATTCTCGCAATTTCTCTTCAAACAAAGCGGGGTCGGCGGCACGCGATTGTAACACCCGCACTCCCACCTTTCAAACACAACACCCTTGCCCGTCAACCCCACTCGATCCAAAGACTACTCTCCACTTTCATCTTCCACTACCAGTGAGCTTTGTTCGCCAGTGACTTGTTTTTGTTCATCCTGTGGCAAAGTGCGTGCCGATGAATGGGTGAGTCGCATTTCTCAGGAATTGTTGGAGGCGCCCCTTTTTAATCTGACCCGCACCATCGCCAAAGA
>BTQB01000359.1:0-3112 GCA_036985655.1 Anaerolineae bacterium
CACAGTGGGTGATTCGACATCAACTAACACCAGTTCGTTAGCGTGGCGCTGCAGAAGGTACCGGGGAGCCATGCCAGGATTCAAGTCCATTAATTCTTGAAAAAACGAACGGCCGATCAAAACGGGATTTCCTCTTTGTCCTTTATAAATGGGGGCAATTAGCTCAGCATTTCCTTGCCAATAGCGTTCCAACAGTTGATCAATGATCTCCGGGCCGACCATAGGTTGGTCGGCAAGAATCACGAGTATGGCTGATCGATTGCTGGGCAGTTTGTCCACCGCCATTTTTAAAGATGAAAGCATCTCTCCTGTTTCGTATTCGGGATTTAATAATGTCGGAACAGAATGCTTCTTTGCAACAGCCTTAACTGCATCAGCTTGAAAACCCACTACAACGATAATATCGTTGACTCTTGAAGCCTGTAGATTCACCAACGTTTGACCGAGAACGGTTGTGTCGCCCCATGGAAGAAGCTGCTTTGTTGATCCCATTCGATCAGACTTTCCGGCCGCCAGGACCACGGCCGATACTCGTCCGTGGACTTCTTTCACCTGCTTGACCTCATGCAAGGAGCCAAGGATTACCTTCGTAATTCGCTCTTCGTTCAATGCACGACCGGCGATATCTCTGGCCGCTGACAATTGACCCGGTGTTTCCACCTTATTAATATATGGAATGACCCTTGCCTCGTCAGGAATATTTTTTAAGCCGCCTTCAGGATGCGTCAGCAGTGTTGCCAGCGCTTCCGCCGTTAAAACATCGTTTTGGGACAGCTGGGTAATTCTAGCGACCAGTTCGGGCCGGTGGGCTGCGGCCGAGACTCTACTGTTAACAGCGTCAATACCTATTGTGGGGATAACCAATGTTACGCCATCTGGAATTGCTGGTTCGTGGTCAGCAGGCGCCTTGCATGGCCGCATCCTCGAACCATCTGATTCCACCAGGACTATCTCAGCCCTGGACCTGTCCAACAAAAACAAGGGTATATTAAGAGGTACTCCGTGCGCCTTGTCGCCGGTGATTTCTCCAAAAACTAAACAGTGCTTACCGATCTTTAATTTTTCATCTAGGATTTCGAGATCGAGAGAGTCAACATCAGCGCCTGGTCCAATCGATAAGGCTGAAGGCGCAATTTCGATCTGATTTCGAAAGATCCTTGTTGTCGTCGTGCTGATGACTGCCCCCCCCCATTGTGATGCCAGGGCAAACATCAGGCTTGTCTTACCGCCCCCGCCAACGATAGATACAACGTCCCCGCGCCTTAAACCAAAGGCCTCAACGAGTGAGGGCAGGCCGGCTCTTTTAGACAACAGACGCCTGCTGCCTGTTGAGCCAGGATAAAATGGCTTCCAAAACGCCGCCTCCAATCGATAAAGCCTTGTCCGAAATGGTGAAACATGCCGCCACATCATCACGTGGATCGATATCTCCTATCTTAAGTCCGCTGCGAACAGGGGTACCCGGTGATATAAGGCCCCTGATTAATCCATCAAAAGAGGCTTCCATCACTTTGCTTCCGATGGATCCAATTACTGTTCCCTCTCGAACCCATTGTCCGATATCGTAATTCCAGCGAACAATACCGTCTGCAGGAGATCGTATTACCCGTTCAGATCCCTTACCCTCAATTAATCCTGGAGTCCCACTATCCGGACTGGCTTTTCCTTCCCACAACACTCGTCCAAGATAGTGTCCGCGCATAGTCTCTATGACGACGTGGCAATCCACTCCAGCTGTAAATCCAGGTCCAAGAGCAATAACAAAGGGAGCTTGATCCCGGTGTGTATCAATGTTCCGTTTCGCCATCCGGGCATCAACTAAAATCTTAAAGAATTGATGATGCTTCTTATCATTACCGGAGGCCATTTTTGGTTTTATGAGCACGGGAATTTCCCCTTGCCTGGCCAGATCAACGCCTTCCTCTATGCTCTCCACTAAAAGACCCCTCATTCCCTCAACTGTTATCTCTTTTTCGATAACGGCCGTCGCCAGGGCTACTCTCCTTCGTACAACTAGCGGTCTCGGCAGTTCGAAGACCATTACTGGAAATCCGGCTTTATGAAGTCGATAAGTGACGCCGGTTGCCAGATCGCCTCCTCCTCTGATCAGGACCAGATAATCACGAAATAACATCCCCTAATCATAAATTCCACAGGGATTTGGGGCAAGGACTATCTCCACCGTCTATACCCATTGAGAGTCATAGGCAGGGCCTGTCCTAAGGGAAAGATCTTGCTTGATGGAATTCTGCAATGTTTGGAGGTTGGAGGTTGGAGAATCAGAGGAATGATCTTATCGGCCGATTCAAGATATTAAGTTTCCAAAACCGCCACACGCTCACAGGGTATAGGTGAATATTCGGGGAACTTTAATCCTGCCTGTTTTGTAAGCTCTCGGTTAGGAAAATTCCTGCTAGCCTTTTGAGGTTAGGTCTATCTGTAATCGTAGCGGTGATCATCCAGATCGGGATCACGCGAATAGGGGCTGGCCCTACCAGGGCGCATTCGCCCTATCGGGCTGGAAAAGGCGTATCCGATCAATATAAGGAACTGCATAAGGATAACAATCACAGCCATAAAGCCGATCTGGACAAATATTTCGTTGACAGTTCTGGGAATTAACAGCCGGGAGTAGAAGAAGTTGATATCCAGGATCTCCTGTTCAAACAACCACTCCGATAGGAAGTAAGCAACGGTGAAACATAGTGCTAACCAGCCGATGCCAACTATGGTTCGCCTGGCATTCCCCTTTCTTTTCGCCAATTCCCGGTCGCGCTTCATCTCAATGCGCATTATGCTATCCTCACTAACTATATGAGAGACCGTAGCTCTTGTTGAGAGCCCCTAACTCTTCCTCTTTACAGAGAAAGCAGCTCAAGTATAAGTACCTCGAGCGATTTGAGAATATTATTAAAAAAATCCAGCTTAAGCTAAGACCGGTTGATTGCTGCGACTATGAATCGCCGCCAAAGGTCGACCTGTTCCTCCTCGCCGCACCATGATAACCTCGGCCATGATGCTCGCGGCAATTTCCTCTGGAGTCTCAGCATTCAGGTCAAGGCCTACTGGAGAATGGAACCGCCGGATCTCCTCTTCTGTTAGCCCATCTACC
>BTQB01000360.1:0-3103 GCA_036985655.1 Anaerolineae bacterium
ATCAGATTAATTTGTTCTTCGAAGCGCTTGCTAAGACGGGCCGGATCGCGGCCGTCTCTGTCTCATCCTGGAATCCTTCTTTAGACGCAAATGGTCGAACAGGCAGGGTCGTATTCGATTTGCTGAAAGTATTGTTGGGATAGGAATGGGTGCAGGAGCTTGATTCTGGCTTGGCTGGAAGTTAATCTACAAAGTCGCGAATAAAGGAAGTTATAAACCTATCGACATCGATCCGGCCGTGGACAACATCCCAGAGCCCTCGAGCCAGCGGGAGCGAGACATGCATCTTCTCAGCAATAAACAGGGTCGCCTCAAGCGAATTGTATCCCTCCGGCAGGACGCCCATTTTTTCCTTTATTTGATCAAGGTTGAATCCTTCTGCCAGTAGGTGGCCAAGCCGGCGATTGTGGCTGTGCTCGCTGAGCGAGGTAGCTATTAAATCGCCGGTTCCAGCCAGGTATAGGAATGTGGCCAGATCCGCACCAAGGGCTACACCAATGCGGGCCATTTCCTCCAGGGCTATTGTCAGATAAACTGCCCGGAAATTAACACTGGTGATGGACCTGCCATCAAACAATCCAAGTCCAATCGAGTAGATATTCTTTAATATGCCTCCCAATTCGACGCCGATTACATCATTGGAAAATCGCGTGCGGTAATAATCGTTATCTAGGATTCGGGAAACAGGGATTAAGTTTTCCATCTCTTCGCTGGCTATGACCACAACAGTGGCCATCTCCCGGGCGAATTCGTTAGCGATGGAAGGGCCGGAGAGCATCACTTTACGATGATGGGGTAATATGGAAGAGATGGTTTGGAAGGTTGTTAATCCACTACTCCGGTCAATTCCTTTAGCAAGATTAACAATAATTGCGTCACCCTTGATTTGATCAACGATAGGGGTTAAGGTGCTCTGTATGAATAGTGAAGGAATAGCGACGAAAATAACCTCGCATTGTTTACCAACCGATGCCAGGTCGTCCGTTGCTCTTAATCTAGGATTTAACTTGATTCCTTCGAGATAGCGGCCGTTTGTCTGGCCTCTATTGATCTCATCAACAACCTCCCCTTGGTACTCCCATCCAAGCACATCATAACCATTACTGGCTATCAAGTTGCCCATTGCTGTTCCCATGTTGCCCAGGCCAATCATCCCAACTTTCATACTTTATTTCTCCTTGTAGGTTGAACTGTTAGTTCGACCCGCAAACTAACAGATTGCGCTGCAGATTCTAGTTCAACCTCGGCGAGCTCTCCTCTGTAGGTTGAACTGTTAGTTCGACCAACCTCGGTGAGCGCTAGCTCATGTTAATTCTTTCGTATGTTAGGGCAAGGCAATCGGGAACGACCCCGTCTCGCGACAACAACTATCTACCCGATTGCCTTGCCCTTACAGCTGATATGGCCGATCCAAGTGGGATAGCCGTAAGAGTGGGTCAAGGGCATCGACGGTGGGTCGCTAAGAGCCAGGAACCGTTTTGACGCCTCAATTAGCAGCCTTTTATTTTGGTTCGATGTTCCAGACGCTTCAAATGCAAATGACCACCATGTTCGATTAAAAGCATTGATCTTTGAAAGCTCGATCTCACAGCCTTGATCCTCTATTCCAAGCTTACCGCCGCGGCCCTGCCAAATCCCCCCAGATAATTTGTAGCTGTATATTTGACGCTCTTTAACCACAGGGATCCACATCTTCTCGATCTCATTTGCCGGCACCCCACTTAACGCTCCTAAATTTATGCCCCACTTTCGCCATGATTCCAATTGGCCAATAACCTTTTCTTGAAATTGAAAACGCCCTATTGAGCTCGGCCGTTGTTTTACCTCTAACCAACCCTCTCGAACTTTTATTCCCATGGCCTCTTGATTTAACAGGTTTAGGTAATAATCGGTCCTAATAGGTTCACTGATTGAAGATGGGGCCGCTGAAATGAACCAGGTAGTGACCGCTGGCGGGATTTCACCGGGGAAAAACCAGCGCACCTCTACTGTTTTTAGCAAACGAATCTTGCCTCAGAGGATTTCAGACAGGTCTAACCGCCGTTCCCTGGCCCGTATAGCCATCCAATCGGTCATCGTCCTTGGGATCGGCTGCGTCTCCTCAATCGGGCGCCGGACCAGGCCCAGGGCATCCTCCGGGCAGGTCGGCACACAAACGCCGCAGCCAACACATTTGACCTCATTAACATGGCAAACCTCATCCATCGTCAAGGCGTCAAACTGACAGAAATCCAGGCAATCGCCGCAAGCCACACATAGGGATTCTTCGACCTGGTTTACGAAATTTGAGCGGGCAACTGCGTTGGCTATACCCAATTCGGCGATTCCACGTAATATGGCACAGGAGCAGGTACAACAGTTACAAATGTATGCCAGCCCCTGTTGGTTGTTGCTTACTGAGTGAACCAGGCCGGCTTCTGATGCTCGCCGCAGCGTGGCTAACGCTTCAGATTTACTAACTTTTCGGACATACCCACCGCTCCCAAAAACGTCAGGCGCCTGGCTGATGGCCATGCATACATCTATTGGGTGCTGGCACGGATCCCCTAACAACATTTTCTGCTTGCGACAAATACATTCTAAGACTCCCCAATCTTGGGCCTGTTCAACGATTTCCGTTGCGCTTTCATAGGGCTGTATCTCGATGCCAACCCCAATGCTTTCACCGACCGGGATAACTCTATGAACCTGCGGTTCAATGGCCAATAGTTGACCAAAGGCCCTCTGGTAATACTCCTCAAATAATGCAGCCAGCTCCTTATCCAAAGAATCGACCTGCATTTCATATATGCCAACCACAAAAGGCATTAGCCCAAAACCAAGGCCGCCTTCAACTCTTCCGGCCGTGATCACCCCCCGTCTGGCCATCGCTTTGAGGTGGCGGCTAATTTCACTTGTCTCGGCTCCTAAACGGCTCGCGATCTGCTTCGCCGTCTCCTTTTTTAGCCGAAGTTGGGCTGCAAGATCCGCCTCCTCGGCCGAAAAAATTTTAGCCAGGAGATCCAGCTCCAGGCCACTGTCTGTTGGTGGAAATCCATTGGGCAGCGCATCAAGACGCTGGGCCAAAGCCTTATACGGATTTATTTCCATAACTTTCCTCCCG
>BTQB01000361.1:0-3071 GCA_036985655.1 Anaerolineae bacterium
CTACATACCTTGGATCCGAAAACTGTAAATCCAGATAATCGTTCGTTGATATACCTATGAATACACCAGTCTGACTTCCTCGTAAGTGCTCCGACGCATATCCGGAAGACTCCAATGCTTCCCAGGCCACTTCTAATAGAAGCCTTTGTTGAGGATCAATTCTCTCTGCCTCATAAGGGGTAATCCTAAAAAATGATGGAGAAAAATCGGCCACATTGCTAATGAATCCTCCCCAGCGCGTGTTCATCTTTCCAGGCACTGTCGGATCAGGGTCATAAAACAAATCGTTGTTCCAACGATCACTGGGGATTTCAGAAATACAGTCCACGCCGTTGTGAAGTGAGTTCCAAAACTCTTTCGGGTTGCTACCTCCAGGGAAACGGCAACCAAGCCCGATTATGGCAATAGGTTCGCTCTGTGTGTCACCTTGGCTAACACTGTTTTCTTCCGCTTCTCCCCTGGCGGTTAGATTGTCGAGAGCTTCGTTTAATCCCATTTCCTTTAGCCTGTGTTCAAACATTGCTCTTCTTTCTTGTGTAAGGTTTCTTATACGACCTGTTAACTCGTTCATCACCCTTGCTCCATACCTATTTATAATTCCACAGCAAATATTTTTCAGACACGTGTCACCATATCATCATCATGCATATTCTCGACTTCCGCTAGAATCGCAAATATTTCTTTTATATCCTCATCTCTGTCCACAGGATATTCTTCACGCTTCGGGAGAGGCCCCTTCTCTTCTGATGGCAATAGATTGGATAAATAGCCTGCGATTTTTTCTATTGAAGGATAGTCAAAAACGA
The DNA here is from genome assembly GCA_036985655.1 of Anaerolineae bacterium. Classification (GTDB taxonomy): domain Bacteria; phylum Chloroflexota; class Anaerolineae; order Promineifilales; family Promineifilaceae; genus UBA11865. The sequence continues at coordinate 807 of BTQB01000361.1, forward strand.
GCGTATCGGGTAGCTGGCAAGATAATCTATTTTCCAGACTATTCTTTAAGCGCAGCGCCATTAAAGACTCGAAACCATAGTTGAGAAGTGGTTCTTTGATTTCCAGTTGCTGATCTTCACTCAACCCCAACACAACCAGAACCTCGTTTTTTACGAGAGAAATAAACTGCTCTGGTCTCCGAACCAGGCTAGTTCCACCTGCAATTATCGACCGATTTGAAGGTATACAACGATCTACGGACTCCTCACACTGGTTGCCTGCTTCAAGACGAGGGATTTCCAGCGTCAATTCTTCCACAAATCGGGTTACGGGAATCGCTACTTTACTGTTTGCAAACTTCTTCCAATCAATACGCGCGATAGTCACCTGGGCATCTCTCATACCCAGGGCCGAATCCAATAAAGGCCAGTCATCATTTGGATCGAGCGCTTTCAAACCAAATCTGGCTAATTCATTCAAGTTGGCTGATTCTGCCATTCCTTCGCCTGACCAGGGCCCCCAATTAATACTGGTTGCAGGCAGCCCCAGGCTATGGCGATAGTGCGCCAGCCCGTCTAGAAAAGAATTTGCGGCAGAGTAATTAGCCTGCCCAGGTGAGCCAAAAACAGATGCAATCGATGAAAACATCACAAATAGCTCTAGTTCGCAATCCAGTGAGAGCTTGTGAAGGTTCCATGCCCCTGTTATTTTTGGAATCATTACATTCGCAAGTCGCTGGCGATTCATAAAACTCAGCGCGCCATCATCTAGAACCCCGGCAACATGAAAGATCCCTTTGAGGGGTGGAAACTTGTCTCGGACAATTTGGAATATTTCTTCCAGTTTGCATTTATCTTTTACATCCCCCACCATAAGATGCACTTGTATTCCACTATCTACCAGTGACTTGATTGCATTTAATTTTCGATGCTGTTCCGAACCTTCCGTGACTTCCTGCGGATTCGCTTTATCCGGAGGCCGAGTACGAGTGACGATAACAAGGTGACGTGCACCACGCTTGACTGACCACTTCAGCAGTTGTCGACCCAAAGCCCCCAATCCACCTGTGATCATGTAAGTGCCGTGCGGATCGAGCTGATAATTCCGACAAGGTGTCCGTCCAGTCGGAGTCCGATGCAGACGGGCTACGTACCTCTCCCCATTTCGGATGGCAATTTGATTTTCCATGCCTGCATTTACTATTTCACGATAAACAGTTTCCGCGTTACTGAACACATCGGACGAATCGAGATCCAATAATCCTCCCCATATTTCGGGTATCTCATGCGCTATTGCACGCCCCAGCCCCCATAACGGATATTGTGTAAGCGAGATTTCGGATTTACTGTCTATGTACTGCGCTTCTCTAGTTACCAACCACAACGAAGGCACCGATACCGACCGATACCTGTTCAAAGTGTGAATAAGCTGGACAATTGTGTCGACACCTGTTTCAGATACCGGGTCGTCGAGGTCTTCATTCTCTAATTGATCTATATTGCTATCCAGTCCCCACAGGTAAACGATTTTCGATATTGGTGCTGCATCTTTAGTTATCTGACCAAAAATTGCCTGCATGTGTTCTTCGTTGCCCGGAACAATGCTAAAGCGACTGGAGCCGGACAGTTCCAGCTTGTCACCAGGGTAAATCAGTATAGCTTTGTTACCGCGTGCTCCAGTCAGCTGTTTAGCCACTCCAGCACCAACACCCGATTTATCTGCAAAAATAATCCAGGTCTCCGGTCCTTCTTCTACTTCAGCTACTGCATCAAGGCAGCCATTTTCCCTTTTCCAGTGAACCTGGTATAAGGCGTCTGAATAACGCGCATCTATTTTACTCGACACATTGCGCTCTATGCGCTTCACACGCAATCTGGGGACTACAGCAACCAGCCCACCGCTTTCGTTATAAATAGTGACACCAACGGTGATGTAATTTTCATCGGTAGACTGATCGGGCACCTGATAGACATGAGACCACATATGTGAAGTCGGTCTAGAGAACAATTGATAACTTTCAACCGCAACAGGTATAAAGGCTTCATGTTGAACGGAGACCGGTAATGCACTTCCTCCTACCTGGAAACATGAATCCAGAACTCCCGGGTGCATGTAATAATTTGACGCCTCACTTTGCAGATCCGGGTCCAGTTTAACTTCGCCGATGGCCTCATCACTGCCTCGCCATAGTTGCTCTACTACCTTGAATCTTGGACCATAATCAAATCCGCGATTACGAAAGGTTGCATCATGTTCCGTTTTCGTCACGTGCTGTTTGCACCGAC
>BTQB01000362.1:0-3046 GCA_036985655.1 Anaerolineae bacterium
GCTCGGCATCCGGGGCGCCGACGTAATCAAACAGGTGGTATTGACGGCCGGTAAGGGAGGCGAACCTATCCATCATCTCCTGAACGATGCCCGGACATGCTTCGTAGAAGGGATTGACGCTCTCCCGGGCCTGGAAGAAGACATCGGGATTTTGAGCTGTGCCGCGAAGGACCGGGTGATCGGGGCTTAACCCTCGATTCCGGTGGGCTTGAACCAGGTCATCATCGATCATCTCTCGTAAGACTTGGTCAGCTAGCAGTTCGACTTTACTGAGCTCGTGGGAGGTTCGGAAGCCATCAAAGAAATGCAGGAAGGGCACCCTGGCTTTCAACGTTGCCGCCGAGGCTATCAGGGCAAAATCCATCACTTCTTGCACTGAGTTGGAGGCCATCAGGCCGAATCCAGTGCTGCGGACAGCGGTCACATCACTATGGTCTCCAAAAATGGACAAAGCCTGGGCGGCCACGGACCGGGCAGCAATATGAAAGACAGTGGAGGTTAATTCCCCGGCAATCTTATACATATTAGGGATCATCAATAACAGGCCTTGAGAAGCCGTGAAAGTGGTGGTTAAAGCGCCTGTCTGAAGGGCGCCGTGAACGGCCCCCGCAGCACCGCCTTCGGCCTGCATCTCGACCACCATTGGGACTGAACCCCAAATATTTGTCTGGCCCTCGGCCGACCACTGATCAGCCCACTCGCCCATGGGGGACGAGGGCGTAATCGGGTAAATTGCAATTACCTCGTTAATCTTATGGGCCACCCGGGCGGCCGCTTCGTTTCCGTCTAACGTTTTCATCATTTCACTCATTACCGCACTCCTTGGTAAGAAACGCCGTGGTAGAAGTCGCGTTTCGATGTTCGGATAATTTTAATCTTCAGGTAGAGGTTCTGGGCAGTGACAGAACGCACATGATAAAGTGACAAAGATCACCGATTGATAATTAGAGAAGATAGGGTTATTGGAGAATAAAGTCGAATTTTCAAAGGCCATGGTTAACATGTAGCTAATGTGGATGCGAGCCTGGTGGGAGGGCTGCTTAAGGATAAATGGCCAGCCATTGTTATCCCCACCAGCTGGAGGGATATAGATAAGTCCAACTCAACTTTATCTTTGCCACTGCTCACTGTGTTATACTATGACATCGGAGAAAAAACGATGGACAAACATGTAGCAGAAATGCTGCAAGGGTACGCAAGAGCCGAGGCGTTTACGGAGCGGGAGCGACGGGAACGATTGCAACGCCTGACACCTGAGGAAGCGCGAGAAATTTTCTCTCAGTTGATGGCGGATTGGTCGGGACCAAGAAAGGGAGACGACCTCGAGATGCTGCAGGCCTGGCGTTTGGAAACATTAGTAGCAGTGCGCCAGGCTTTCATAAAGCTGGCCCGATCTAAAAGTTTGTTGTGAGCCCCCACAACAGCGCCGCCTGGGAGATACACACATTCCTGACCGCGATTGGCGTTCCTTACGCAATTATTGGAGGCACGGCCGTTCTGCACTGGGGGGAACCACGCTTTACACAGGATATAGATCTAACCGTTCAAAGCCCTCTAGAGGACCTTGCTGGCTTTGTTCGCAAGATAATCCAACAATTCACACCGCGACTTGACAATGCCCTTGAATTCGCCTTACTAAATCGAGTCATTTTGGTAAGTGCGAGCAATGGTTACCCGTTGGATATTTCACTAGGCTTGCCTGGATATGAGGATGTGGTTATGGAACGGGGTGTTGGTGTTGAACTCGGTCCTGGCAAGGTGGTCAAGATCTGTTCTGCCGAAGACTTAATCATTCACAAAGCAGTTGCAGGGCGAGCTCAGGATGTTCGCGACATTGAAGGCATTGTTTATCGCCAGAGAGGGTCCTTGGATGCCGACTATATCAGGAAGTGGCTGAAAGAATTTAGTGATGTCACCGGAGATTCCGGGTTAATCGAACTTTTCGAGCGGCCGTGGCAAGTGGTCGCAGGTAAACCCTGACTTCTGTTAAAGACAGAAATAAACATGTCCCAAACTGTCTTCCGAAGGGCGAATTCCCGGAGCCCGGATCCCCGTTAACGATTAAATAGCATCATCCAGAACCAAGATCGTTAACAATTCCTCCCAGATCGTAAACAATCCACAGCGCGTTGATCTTTCTTACTTTACTGCCTTTTGTAAACATTCCATCTCACTATTGGGAATCTATTCTCCCTTTTCAGACCCCAAAAAGATTGCCTTCGATCATCGCGTTTCATCCTGAATTTTCAGACCTCTTCATGAGATTCTTTGAAAATAGTGAAACGGATCGGTGTAGGGCTGATCCTTTGAGAGCGCGGGCAGTTTTGGATCATTGATATGAAGAAGGTTGTCTGCCCCCCAAAAAAATTAGAAATGCTGTATCGCCATATAGGGATACGGTAGAGGCGGCGCAGGCTGAGGCTGAGTGGAGCTCAGCTTTCGCTACTACCTGGATGATTTATGACAATGGAGATGAACGTCTCCGGCGATTGATAATATCCTCAACGTGATCTGGCCAATTATATAAGACCATTGGATCTATATCAGCTCCAGTTGGCCATACAAGGGTGCCAAATTGCTTGTCCAAAGTAACGTCGTTAAATAGCTCCAGGTCGAGCAGCGGGCCAAAGACCCCTCCCGTCAAGATCGGTTCAAAGTCGATGGTTCGCTCTGTCCCGTCGTCAAATGTGAGTCGTATCTTGTAATTATCAACAATTTCGTACGTAACCACCTGATGTATTACCTGACTTGAAAGCTCCTGGTCATTCATTGAACTTATTTCAATCCTTCTTTGGTGTGTAATGGTTGCTGTTCTTCAGCTAACCGCCAATTCTCCGTCACATTATGCGATTTCGTCAGGCCAATAACAATAGGGCGGGTACAGCGCCAGCGGAAGCCGGCGGACCCGCCCATAAAGCTATTCCTAAGAAAATGGTTTATTCGTCGTCCATCGCCGCATGAGCGGCCGCCAGGCGAGCGATTGGCACTCGGAACGGCGAACAAGAGACGTAATCAAGGCCAATCCGGTGGCATAGGGCGATGCTCT
>BTQB01000363.1:0-3036 GCA_036985655.1 Anaerolineae bacterium
GGTGATGGTCACCTTCTAGCAGTCGATGGCAAGCTGTCAATAGATGAAAATGCACTCTTCCGGCAGCCGGAGTTGGTCGAACTCCGTGATGTAGATGAAGAAACCGCATCAGAGAGAAAAGCGAGAGAATTCGGACTGAGCTATATTCAACTGGATGGTAATATCGGCTGTATGGTGAATGGCGCGGGGTTGGCAATGGCTACGATGGACGTGATAAAGTTATACGGTGGAGAACCAGCTAATTTCCTCGATATCGGCGGCGGCGCAACGACAGAAAGTGTAACTGCTGCGTTAGGGATCATTCTTGCTGATCCTAACGTTAAGGCCATTCTTTTTAATGTCTTCGGTGGGATTGTACGCGGTGATGAAGTTGCGAGGGGAATCGTTGCCTCCTTGGGGAAGATACAAAGCAAAGTGCCCATGATTGTCCGATTGTTGGGCACTAATGCCGAAGAAGGTATGGAAATCCTGGCTGAAGCAAGAATGGAAACCGCAGTGACGTTAACGGATGCAGCAAAGAAGGCGGTAGCCGCTGCATCCACAATCTAAGGACCAGCAAAAATGAGTATATTGATTGACAAAAATACACGCTTGATTGTTCATGGAATTACCGGACGGCAGGGGATGTTTCACACTGAGAAAATGCTGTCATACGGGACTAATGTTGTTGCTGGCGTAACGCCAGGAAAGGGCGGCCAATCCGTTCATGACGTACCTGTCTTCAACACTGCTAAAGAAGCCGCTAGTGAGACAGGAGCTAATTGCTCAATGATTTCCGTGCCCGCTCGCTTTGCGCCCGATTCGATTTATGAGGCAGCAGATGCCGGAATCCAGCTGATCATATGCTTAACTGAGGGCATTCCAGTTCAGGATATGATTAAAGTTCGCGCCTATCTCGATAGGATAGGGATTCGTTTAATTGGACCTAATTGTCCCGGGCTGCTAACGCCTGACCAATCGAAGGTTGGAATTATTCCTGGATCTATTGTAATGCCCGGACCTGTGGGTGTCGTTTCCAGGAGCGGAACTCTGACTTACGAGGTGGTGTACGCTTTAACCCTGCGAGGGATTGGCCAGTCAACCTGTGTTGGGATTGGTGGTGATCCGATTAATGGAACGAGCTTTACTGACGTGCTCGAGATGTTCGAAACAGATGACGAAACCCAGCAGGTCGTTATGATTGGTGAAATCGGCGGAAATGATGAACAGTTAGCGGCCGAGTTCATTTCCAGGAGTATGTCCAAGCCTGTTACGGCATTTATCGCGGGACAAACCGCACCACCAGGTCGACGGATGGGACATGCCGGCGCTATTGTAGAAGGTGCATCGGGCACCGCGGAAGCCAAAGTAATGGCCTTGAAGGGGGCTAATGTTCGCGTCGCTGAGCATCCAGAACAGGTGGCGGAGTTAGTTGCCTTAAATTAACATAGTCACCCTTATCGTTAAAGTCTAAGCGATAAGGCCTTATTACTTAAGGGCTGGATCGCAATAGTTCAAATGAAAAGCATGGACTAAACTGTGGAGCTTTAAGTTTGCTTTTTCGCCTGTCAATTTGATGAACAAGGTCTTTCAGCGGCTTCGACAAATCGATCCTGGGTTTATTCTCGTTCTGGCTCTTTGCTTGCTGGCCATTTGGCCGTTCATCAGCCGGTCAGCATTACCCCAAGAGACGGATGCTGAACTTCATATCTATCGCTTAGCGGAGCTTTCTCGACTCTTTCGTGCAGGAGAGTTTTTCCCCCGGTGGGCGACAAATTTCTACTACGGATTTGGCTATCCAATTTTTAACTATTACGCTCCATTGAGTTATTACATAGGGCTTGGGGTAGATCTATTACCTAAACTTGGACCAGTCGCTGGCATCAAGGCTGGTTTCATCGTTGGTATTCTTGGAGCCGCGATAGGGATGTATGGCTATTCGCGAGAAAATTGGGGGCGGGGCGCAGCTTTGGTTTCCTCAGCGTTGTTTATTTTCGCGCCCTATCTTCTATTCATCGATCCGCACGCCCGTGGTGATGTTGCCGAATCTTTAAGTTTTGGTTTCTTTGCCTTATCCCTCTGGGCCCTCGACCAACTGCGTCGCTCCCCTTCTCGAGGTAGATGGCTGGCATCGATATTGGCGATAAGCGGGCTGATACTTAGTCACAACCTGATGTCTGTTATTTTTCTGGGGTTGTTAGCATCCTGGGGTTTCTGGCAAATTATCGTCCGGCCGGCATCTTTAAGATCAGCCCCAGTAATAAAACTACCAGCAAAGTTCTGGAATTGGCGGCTTATTATCGCAATCGCTCTAAGTATTGGGCTAACAGCTTTTTTTTGGCTGACTGTTATCCTGGAACAAGACGCTGTTAATTTGAGCAGCCTTGTCGGACAGGGAGGGCATTTTGATTTCCGTAACCACTTTTTATCACTGAACGAGTTATTTTCACTGAGTAAAGTTATTGATTGGGGAGCCACTCAACCATCATTCGTTTTCAACCTGGGAATCGCTCAATGGCTGCTCGCGGCCGTAGGTTTACTTATGTTTGCTCTTAAAAGGAGTAAAGAGGCCAAAGAGATAACTTTCTTTATTGTAGCCATGTTCATTCTCATCTTCTTAATGCTGCCCGCTTCGACGATTCTCTGGTCGAACATTCCCTATATGGATTTTATCCAGTTTCCTTGGAGGTTATTAGGCCCAACATCCGCAGTCCTGGCCATCATTGCTGGCTCAGGTTTTAGCGCTCTGGAGCTGATCCTCGAAAATAAAATCAGGCCGCTAGCCCTTGCTGCTGTCTTGGCTTTAATCGTGGTAGCCGCTTTGCCTTTGATGCAGGTACCTCCCTGGCCGGCGAACTTCGGTCCCACTTCTGCACTGCGTGTTTTAGAAATAGAGTTGTCAGGTCGCTGGCTTGGTACAACATCTACCGCAGATTTTGTGCCTGCTTCAGTTGATGTCATTCCTAAGCCGGAGCCTTCAATAGTGGATGATTACAAAAATGGTCGACCGGTGGATCGCATTAACAGGGCAACATTGCCAGAAGGTACTTCTGTTGA
>BTQB01000364.1:0-3027 GCA_036985655.1 Anaerolineae bacterium
CGTCTACATCCTTCACGATATTGAGTCGATCCTCGGGTTTAACATAATGCCCTATCTGCTCGGATTCAAGACCATGACTGGTTACAGCATCATGCGCAGGGCTTCGCTGGCCGAATCAGTAGTTCAGACAGGCGGCTGCAAAGGTGTATTTCCCCTTGCTCTAGAAAAGAGCGTCAGCTCAATAACGAAATCTGAGTATCTAAGCCTGACATTCTCATACCCAACACCGCAACCTTCTTGGGATAGTTTCTCCCGGCAGCCAGAGTCATCCACGCCGATGCAGTCAGCTTCTGAAGGCACCATATTTAAACTCAATCTTGGAAACGGACCGGGTGATTTTAATTGGCTAAAGTGGAACACAACCATTAACGGCATAACCCCGCCGCCTGCTGGAGCTTCGATATTAGCTGCAAGCCTTTATTGGCCAGGCAACAGCGGTGATTATATTGATAGGGGCGATTCCCCTGGAGGAGGTGCTTTTAGAGGGTTTGTCGAAGTTGAAGATACAAGCGACCAACAGATGCAAGTTGGCGATTTGGTAGCCCAGGATTCGATATCAGGTGGAATTGGCGGAACGGGCGTCGCTGCTGTTGTACAAGAGCATGTTGACAAAAAGAGGGCACTACGAGTTGTACTCTGGGATAATTCAGCAGGGGGATTTGTTACTTCGCCAACTGATAGCTATCGAATCGATAGCTTCGCGATAATAAGGCTACGTGGATATGGATCTGGCTGGATACTTGTCGAACTGTTTCGTTTAGATAGCTCATGCGGGCAAAATAATATCTACTTCTAGAAAGTATACGACCATAAGAGGTATTTATGATCAAGAAGCTCAAAAATATCAGCGAGAAGATACGCGAATTAATACCTTCTCGAATATTCGGCGAAAGTGGTCAAAGCATCGCTGTGGTTGCCGCTGCGCTCATAGGACTGTTGGCAATTACCGGATTAGCAGTTGATGTTGGCTTTGTATACGCTAGATTGTCCCAGTTGACGACGGCCGTGGATTCCTCAGCACTGGCCGGGGTGACTGAACTCAATCGCGATCCAAACGAGATGCAAAAAGCGATTGATAGGGGAGCTGAGTTTATGCATGCCAACAAACTGCCAGGAATGGTTGTTAGTAATACCTTTGGCAGCGATGTAGGAATGTATAGTTTTGACAAACCATCGAATGCCACCAAACTTGGCGCTCGATCCTTTTCAGTCACGGCTACCTGGCCCGTAGATCTCTTTTTCCTGCGAATACTTGGTTTCGACAGCGTCCCCATCAATGCTTCTGCAACGGCCACCTATTTCCCGCTGTCAGACGTCTATGCCAGCCGGCGCGTGGAAGATGGCGCCTTGAGCACGTCAAACCAGGCAATATTTGGGCCCCACATTTTCGTAAATTACGGTGATCCATTCTCGAACCTCGATGATCCTCCAGGTTCAGGCGACCAGAGAGCGGTTGATTTCAGGGATCGCTGGCATGGCGATCCGAATGATAGAACCTATCACTATCGTATCTTGATTCCTGAAGGTTATGAAGATTATTCAGACATCGTTCGGGTCGAGCTATTTGATCCCGATTCCATTAACCAGCCGAACAATTATGATAGCGATTCGAACGGATCCCTGGACAGCTACCGGGACACGGTTGTTCATACAGCAGGCGTCATAGACACCGGAATATTACCCCCGACTGAAGAACTATATTGTAAACGCAATCAGGTCGATCCCTGCCTGATAAACACGGGTGAGGTGGACATTTTACCTCTGGATCAGATCAACCTGTGGTGGTTCGCCCGAATCGATGAGAACCGGGGATCTGGATCTCCCCCCGGCAATCCCAAGGCCGGTGGGAAGCCAAATCCATATAATCCAGGATATAGCACCGTTACGCTGTACGAATTGTTTTATTATAAGGGACAGTCCAGCGGTTCTATTGTCAAGACGCCACTGGTTTCATACTATGGCCAATCAGGCGATTTTGTTCAAGAAAGGGGCGGGTTCCCGAGAGATGCTGCCTTCAGCAGTATCCCCAATCAACATACTGATATGAATTGGGTTTCTCCAGGAGCGCCCCAGGCTTATGACTTCGATTTCAACGGGGATGGTATTCCTGACTCTGTGCCTACTGCCTGCGGCAGCCCAACCGGCGGTGATTACGATCCGGTGACCTGCCCCGGTGGTTCCAGTCCAGCGCCCGGCCGCGGATTTGAGATAAGCATATCTAAAAACTTAAACAATATCCTGGTTGATGGTTCCACAGGAAACCGGTATATCTATTTGGATGTGACCACACTTAGCGGGGCATCGGAGAATGGTTTTGAGATCTGGGCCGGACCCCCCGACTATGTAAATACAGTCTCTGCCAACGTTAATTCCAGAAATGTACAGATCATCAATAAACCCTCCAGTCATGCCTCAAGAGGTGTGACTGTATTTGGCATTGGCCACCTGCCAATGAACTCAAATGTGAACTTCAATGTCGATATTCCTCTTATTTACGTCGATCCTGAATATGCAGGTACATCAATATTTGTCAGCCTGTATGATTCAGACGCCGGGGCCGATCCACCCATAATCTTCTACTTTGATACCATCGCGGAATCTGATTGGTCACTCACATTTTCCCAGCCCGGTGTTCCAGATCCCGATGGCGAAACCGGGCGTTGTATCATCGGAAGCTGCCAGACCCAATGGATCGATCCACCCTATCGGATCGATGTGCCGACTTTCAACGATGATTGCACCGATCCTAGTGACCTGTCCCAGCGGAATGTTTGCACGCCCTTCTACGGCGGCCGCCTGATGGCCAGGTATATCGGCGGAACGGACGACACCTATCATTGGAACATTAATTTGACCGGCCTCCCCTATTTGACCGAGTAGACGGGTAGAGAAATAATCAACCGGACTCGGCCGTTGGCCAACCCGAACTTCGATCCCTGAGAGTATCCGGTTGGGGTAGAACGCCTGGCAGGCGTTCAGGAAGGGCCGGGAGAGGATGCGGAACTATAGTCACGCGATTTAAAGCCT
>BTQB01000365.1:0-3006 GCA_036985655.1 Anaerolineae bacterium
AGGGCTGCCTGGGCTGCGCACTCCAGACCTTGAGGCGCTTCAAAGGCTCCGATCAGGAGCTCTTGCAGCGCGATCAGGAGGCCTTGATGGAAGTCGAGGAGCATCTGGAGTCAGTTCCAACGGCACCACTGTATATAGCCGCTCGCGCCGCCTGAGCGCTCTATCCCGCGAACGGCAGGGGCTGTCCCATGGGGCAGCCCCCTTCTTTCCCAAGAACCCACCCCCGCCCCTTTATTTGTAGGTCCAATTCTTCAGAATAAGCCAGAGGTTTGCGGGCCCGGGCTTGAAACGGTCTGTGAACTTTTAGAGGGTGCCGCTACTGTGTGGGAAATTAATCATCGACCTCGATGATCTCGATGGTAACCAGACCATCTCCCTGGTAATCGGGGTTGGCCTGTGGGTCCCGCAGCCTCAGACTGCTTAAGACTTCAGTACCCTCAACAACTTCGCCAAAGATGGTGTGAAGGCCGTTGAGGTGGGGCGTTGGTACAAACGTAATGAAGAACTGCCCGCCGTTGGTATTTGGCCCGCGGTTAGCCATCGCCAACAAACCTCCCCGGTCAAACTGAAGATCCGGATCGAATTCGTCTTCAAACACGTAACCCGGCCCTCCGCTCCCTGTTCCGGTCGGATCGCCGCCCTGGGCCATGAAATCAGGCAGGACACGATGGAACGTTGTATTGTCGTAGTAGCCCTGGGTGGCCAGAAATATGAAATTATTAACCGTCACCGGAGCCTGATCAGCGAAAAGCCGCACTCTGAAATCGCCGATCTCCGTCACGAATACAGCCTCGTAGGATTTGGAGGGATCGATCTCCATCGCCGGCGGGGAGGACCATTGAAGAGCAGCCTCACGCACCTCGGCCGCTGGAGGCGCAGTTGGGGGCGCCGCGACGGTCTCGATCGTGGCCGATCCACATGCTGTGACCACCATCAAGCCAATAAAAATAAAGCTAAAGGCGAGAACCCTTCCCTGTCGAATCTTCATTGCCGCTACCTTTCCGCACACTTGTCTCGGCCCATTCACACCCTGTTCACTTTGCAGTCATCGCAGCTAATGAACTCTGTATATGCTTGCAGCTCGCCCACTCGGTTGACTCTTTCGTCAAAGCCGGAATTCAGTATTCAAGATTAGCTTCTGATGCTGGATGTCTTTTCGGGTGGATGATATCAGCATAATATCTGCTTCATCGTGTTTCAAGAATGATGAAATGAAATTGCGTAGAACCATAGTTCGATGCAGTTTTAATGGTTTTTGCGAGCCTGATTGGCCCAGAGATCGGCCAGGCTATTGCGGGTGCAGTCCGGGTCCGCCCCAGTGAGTGTTTGGGTCCGATAATGTCTTCATGCAGAATATCTCATGAAGACATCTTGAAACCGTAAAAACAAAGGCAACCTGAATGTGCCATTCCAGGTTACCGGGGGTCTTGATTCATGATCATTATTGTGTTTTGGTTTCACGTCCTATCTTAGACGATAGGTTGAGGCTTCTGATTGCCGCAATATTTTGACCCTCCCAAAGTTGCTAATATATTCTGACTATGGCAAAGCCGGATCTGAACGAACCTGCCGCGACAAGAATGTTAGACGACGCTATCGACGCGAATCTAGAGGATGCTTGCAGCATGTTAAGTGTTTAGCGCGCGCATTGTGCTGAGTTCGGTCCCACCCTGAAAGATGCTGAATATTCGAATATTGAATTATGATAGCTGTTAATATTTCGACAACCCAAAGGGGTCGAAAGTGAGCAACAAAGAAAACATCCAACAGATTGCATACGATGCGTTTGTGTACGCTTATCCTATGCTGGAGCAGGTGAAGACCATCAACGGCATGATGGAGTTTACGGGCGCGGAATTCAATCGAGCGAGCTTCAACCCCAAAATGCCCTGGGAAAATGTGGGCATGCCTATTGTGGCGCCCAACTTAACCTCGATGACCGGGGGCATCCTGGTCGGCACGACTTATGGGCCGGTTACCGTAGAAATCCCCGAAGTTAAAGACCGCTACATCGTCTATCAGTGCATCGATGCCTTCACCCATAATTTTTACTACCTGGGTACGCGGGCCAATCATGGTGATGGGGGCCGTTTCACTTTCTATAACAAAGGCCAGCAATTGCCTGACCTGAACGTCTCTCCAGTTGAATTGGAAGGTGACCATGCCGTGATTGTCATCAGAATCGACATTGACGACGCTTCGGAGGAAGCTCTGGTGCACCGTATTCAGGAGGCCATCACCGTTATCGATGCCCCTGCTAAACACAGGGTATATCCCCCTTATGACAAAGAAAAGGCCTTTTCTCCCGATTTTGTTGAGTACCTCAATGACCTGTTAACCGAAGTGCCCGAAACCGAGACAGTGCTTTTTGAGCGGTTTGCCAGAATCGGTATTTTCAGCGATGTCACGCTCACAGAAGAGGAGCGAAAAGAATTTCAGGCCGGTATTGACGCTGCGTTTATTGACATCAAGGCCAAAAGCAAAACAGCGACGGCGCTTGGAAACGGCTGGATCGGTGCGACAACAGTGTTCGGCACTCGGGAATTTCTAGACAAAAACTATATGAACAGAGCGATAGGCGCTCACTTCGGGTTGTGGGGCAACTCGAAAGAAGAGGCCAACTACTTTCTTGGAACTTTTGATGGTGAGGGTGAGATTATATTCAAAAAAGAAGAACTCCCCCCGCTTACGGATATTGGGTTCTGGTCGGTTACTGCCCACGACGAAAAATGGCTGGTAGAGGCGAACGAATATGATTCCTACGTGATCACATTGGAGCAAATGAAATTTGAGGAGGACGGATCGATCACCTTCAAATTCTCAAGTCAGCCGGAGGATGGAAACTGGTTATACACACGCGGAGACACAATGGGTCTCCTAATCCGCGCCTATCAAGCCGACCCTGAGAAGATTGACGACTATATTCCGCCGCCGTTTGTCAAGAGACAATCAATCAGAAGTCACACATTTAGTCTGACATTTCCAAATGCGAAGCATCCCATGAAG
>BTQB01000366.1:0-3001 GCA_036985655.1 Anaerolineae bacterium
CCTGGGCTTCCCGCATAGCCAACAAATAATCTTCAGGCAGGTGGTAAGCGCTTTCTTCGATCAGCTTCTGAACGGCCGTTTGAACGGTACTGATATGAATCTCACGAATCATGGCCCATCCTGCTGAACTAAAGTCCCTGTCTGCCGGGTTTGCACACTTTATCAATCATTATCATCCAATAGTCCGGACAACCTGGCCCTGTCCAAGAGATTTTCCGCCGCGCGAACAACCGGTTTGTCCACCATGCGGCCGTTCAGTGTAAAGACACCGGTTCCGGCAGCGGTATGAGTCTGGTAAGACTGCAGCAAGCGCTCTGCAACAGCTATCTCTTCTTTCGTTGGTGAAAAGACGCGATTGATTACTTCAACCTGGCGGGGATGAATGGCCATTTTCCCCGTGTAGCCCATCTGCCGGGCAAATAAGGCTTCTTTCTCCAGCCCGGACAGGTCTGGCAAGTCCAGGTAAACCATATCGATAGCTTCCAGCCCGTAGGCGGCCGCCGCGGTGACGATGGCGCTGCGGCCGTAAAAAACCTCCCACCCTTCCTTAGAACGGGTTGCCCGAATATCGACTGCCAGGTCCTCCGCGCCAAACATCAATCCCTCTAATCGCCGGCTGGACTGGCCGATTTCCTTGATATTCATGATGCCAAGAGCCGTTTCTATCAGTGCGAACAGCCGGATCCCTCCTGAAGCTTGACCCCCTGCTAACTCGCCGGCCGTAAGAAATTTGTCGATAGTTTGAACCTGTTCGGCCGTCTCCACCTTGGGCACGACGATGCCGTCGATGGTTGTCCTGGCAATTGCCTCCAGATCGGCAGCGATAAAGTCACTATCAGGCGCGTTCACCCGGACCAGGAGCTCGGTGCGGCCGAAGGCAATTTCGTCAAGGGCGTCGACCACATTCAGCCGGGCTTCCTCTTTTTGGCCAGGGGCTACGGCATCCTCCAGGTCTAGAATGACCATGTCCGTGCCTACCTGGGCCGCCTTCCTCATTTTTCGGATGCTGTCACCCGGAGTGAACAACAGCGATCTTCGCGGAGATTTAGGCATCGATCTGGCGTCCATCATCTACCCCCTATCTTAGAATATTGTGCCAGATTAGCTACTTATCTCTTTTGACTGGCTTGTGGCGTGGCTTTTGGCAGAGTCGCTCTCTTCGTCTGAATATCGAGCAAAATAGAATCAATACTTCCGGATTCTTTCGAACACGCCCCTTAAAGTTCGTTACGGATGGCTCCACTGAAAAAACTCAGATAACGTCGATATCACAGGTTTTTCTCTTGAGTATCTTTGCGCCCGCCTCCGCGTGAGTTATTTAAAACGAGCAGTTTTGCTTAGCCTGCTTTTCTAAATAATGGCAGACCCAACTTTCCCTTTCGATTCTTACGAGTCGACAATTTATTGCGACTACTTACTCTTTGCCAGGTATTGCTTGGTTTTGCTGGTGGATTTTCAAGATGAATCGGTTTGCTTGAGAGATAGGCAATATCTTCAACAGCAGATGATGCGGGGATTCCAGGATTCCGAGTTAAATACGGCACACCGGTGGCAATAGCTCGATCTGCTGCTTCTGCCGCATATGGAATCGAGTAAGCGATGGAGCGTTGCAGCGCTTGTTCGATTTCCTTTTTTTTCAGAAAACTCTTTTTTGAGTGCTGCACTAAGACGATTTGGACTTTATCGGGTTGAAATTCAAATTCCTTATATATACGAAGAGTCATTGCTGCTAATCGGACTGATATTATCTCAGAGCCGAGCAGCAGCAGTATTTTATCGGCCGCTTCCAACACCTCAAGAGTTCTGTTGCTAAAGTCATGTGCAAGATCGGCTACGATGTATTCATATCTTCTCCGAAGGATCGAAATGGCGGCTTTTACGGCAAAATGATCTACCCTATCCGCCTCAACTGGATCGCTTGGGGAAGCAAGGAAGTGTAATCCACTTTCATGGATCGATATACTCGAATAGAGTGCATCCTCACTATAATTGGCTTCGGCGATCTCTGCGAAATCTATCCATGTTCGATTAACCGGTGTATCAAGCAAGAGAGCTATCTGACCTGAGGTGAATACGTTGTCCACTAAGATTGTCGGTTTTGACCATAGGTTTTTCATCCCTACGGCCAGGTTTATAGCAAGGCTGCTGCAACCCAGCCCTCCCCGCAAGGAGTGCACGGCAACTAGACGACCTTCGGCAACCCCCACCATAGAGCCTTTTCTCACTTGTTCCGAGCGACGTAACAAGGTTGACACTCGAGTAACCAGTTCGCTTATTTCGAACGGTTTTGTCAGATAATCGTCGACGCCTATGCTGAATGCCTGAACTTTGTTATTCGCATCTGAGCTAGCTGTTAGCATCAGTATCATGATCTGACTAGTCGTGGTTGATCGACGAATTTGCCGCGCCACCTCAAATCCGTCCATTCCTGGCATCATAACATCCAAGATAATCAAGTCCGGTTGTTCACTCTTTGCTATGCGCAAGCCTGTTTTTCCATCCTTTGCCGACAAGGTCGTGTAGCCAGCTCTGGACATCGTGGTTTCAAGCAATTTAACCAGAATGGGATCATCGTCTACAATCAAAATGCGGGGCATACAGCGTTCCTTCTAAATAATATTCTTCAGTTTAAATCGAATCGATATTCGCTAACTCTTGTCTTGCCAGTTGCCATGTGGCTGCTTGGCACACCTATCAAGACGGAAATTTTGTTTCAATAACATTTTCCTTCGTTAGACCAAACTTTGAAAGTATGCTTAAGTCATGGGAATAATGTCCTAATTATTCCCCAAAAAACTATTCTAGTTGATTTTCTACTGTATTGTTGAATGCCAAAGTCCTCCCCGTCAGCGAATTAG
Source organism: Anaerolineae bacterium (assembly GCA_036985655.1). GTDB lineage: Bacteria > Chloroflexota > Anaerolineae > Promineifilales > Promineifilaceae > UBA11865. The sequence goes on from BTQB01000366.1 coordinate 2,859, forward strand.
AAATCTCGCAGGCTCTGCTGGAGGTCATCTTTCAGACTTTATCGGACTGGTGGCGATCACCCCGGGCAAGTCCTTCACTGAAGGCATCAATGCCAAGACGATCTAAGGCGTCTGGACAGTTGTCATACCAAAAGCTATCGTTA